>CAJFRI010000028.1 GCA_904419385.1 Candidatus Heteroscillospira lomanii | reverse complement strand
GATGAACACCGCGCCGGTGGTGGACAGCGGGCTCATATCGGTGAGGTGGCCGGCGACGACGATGGTGACGGCCAGCGGGAGCAGCTCTTCTATGCCAAGGCCGAGATTCTCAAGAAGCAGCGGAGCCATGGGCAGGAAGGCCGGCATAATGAAGCCGGAGGTGCTGGTGTAGGCCGAGACGATACCGGAGATGAAGCCGACGACGAGCAGGAAGGTGAATGGGGTGGAGATGGTGGCGATGATATCGGCAAAGAGGTCGATACCGCCGATGTCCTCCATGAGGTCGACCAGGCAGGAGACGCCGGTGACGAGCATGATGGAGTTCCAGGGCATGGATTTGAATACCTGGCGCTCATCAGCAACGTCGAACATAAGGAGGACGGAACCAAGGACGAAGCCGACAAGTCCGATGTGGAGCTTGAATCCGACAACACAGATGATCATGATGAGAATGCAGATGAGAGAGGCGATCTGCTTGCCGGTGAAGGGCTCGACCTGGATATTTTTAAGAGCGGAGAGGTTGACCTCGCCGGAGCTCTTCTTGCCCCAGAGCTTGAGGCCGCCGCAGATTATGTAGGCGACAGCGCCGACGATGATGTGGGCGACGAGCATCTGCACCCAGATGGTGATTTCCCAGCCGGAGTAGCCCATATCTGCGAGGACGCCGTAGCCAACGACGCCGTTGGGGCTCAGGGGGGACATGGCGCCGGCCTGAGCGCCGTTACCGACGACCAGAGCCATCAGCAGAGGCGGGATGCCGACCTCGGAAGCGAGAAGCATGACAGGAGCGGCGAACATGGCAGAGGTGTTGATCTGGCCAGGTCCGAGAGAGGAGACGATGAATGCTACGAAGAAAAGGACTATAGGCAGCAGGGCGACGTTTCCTCGAACCATCCTGATCGCGTATTTTACCATCTTATCCATCGTGCCGTTGGCCTGGGCCACGCCGAAGAAGAAGGTGACACCGGCGAGCATGATGAACAGGTCGGTCGGATAACTGGAAATCAGGTCATCCTCAGAGATGCCGGCAATGAAGTAGCCGATGATGAATGTGAGGGCGATAGCGAGAGTACCAAGGTTCTTATCGCGCCACACCGTGAGCACGACAGCGACGATCAACGCTATCAACGAAATTAGTGCAGTGTTTTCAGACAGAAATGACATTACAAGAGACCTCCCAAAAATTTTTTTAACCAGGAACGAAAACTCTTATCATTGCACCTCCTCAAAACGCGATTCACATATTTTATAATGCCGTGTCCAGCAGTTATAACTATGAGACAGGCCGGACAGAATATTGACTGATTAACAAATTTTTTATAACGTGCAATATAAATAATTGACGGGAGCTAAAAGCGGCTAAACCCCAACAATATTACTAACTGAGGCGATAGTAACAGACTGATTTTTTAAATGCAATAAAAAAACCGTTAAGAAATAGTGGTGCTTACGTTAAGACAGCATAAAGACGATATTTTGTAATAAAATTAACAATTAAATTCTGTACGTTTTGAAATAAGGTATAATACAAAATTATATATTCATAATGTTATAACAAAGATACAGAAAACAAAAAATCGCCGTCAAAAATGACGGCGATACGGGATAAAAAATCTCCCGGCCAGTGAAGGCCGGGAGATTTGAGAAATTTTTCTTATTTGCCGCATTTGATGGCAGCCTGAGCTGCAGCAAGGCGGGCGATGGGGAGACGGAAGGGAGAGCAGGAGACATAGTTGAGGCCGACGCGGTGAGCGAACTCCACGGAGGAGGGATCGCCGCCGTGCTCGCCGCACATGCCGAGCTTGATGTCGGGGCGGGTGCTGCGTCCAAGTTCGGCAGCCATCTTGATGAGCTTGCCGACGCCGTCCTGATCGAGCTTCTCGAACGGGTCGCTCTCGAAGATGTTGTGATCGTAGTAGGCGGGCAGCAGACGCATGGTGTCGTCACGGCTGAAGCCGTAGGTCATCTGGGTGAGGTCGTTGGTACCGAAGCTGAAGAACTCGGCCTCCTTGGCGATCTCATCGGCGGTGATGGCGGCACGGGGGATCTCGATCATGGTACCGATGTGGTACTCGAGCTCCTTGCCGGACTCAGCGATGATCTTGTCGGCGGTGGACTTGACGATGCTCTTGACGAACTTGAACTCCTTGGCGTCGCAGGTCAGCGGGATCATGATCTCGGGGACGATGTTGAGACCGGTCTCGGCCTTGACGTTGAGAGCGGCCTCGATAATGGCGCGGGACTGCATCTCGGCGATCTCAGGATAGGTGACGTCAAGACGGCAGCCGCGGTGGCCCATCATCGGGTTAGCCTCGTGCAGGCCCTTGACGACCTTCTTGAGGTGCTTGAAGGTGACGCCCATGGTCTCGGCCAGAGCGGCGATGTCATCGTCGGCAGTGGGGAGGAACTCATGGAGGGGCGGGTCGAGGAGACGGATGGTCACGGGACGCTCGCCCATGGCCTTGAACATGCCCTCAAAGTCGCCGCGCTGCATCGGGAGCAGCTTGGCGAGAGCAACGCGGCGCTGCTCCTCGGTCTCGGAGATGATCATCTCGCGGACGGCGGGGATGCGGTCGGCGTTGAAGAACATATGCTCGGTGCGGCAGAGGCCGATGCCCTCGGCGCCGAACTTGACAGCGGTGGCGGCGTCGGCCGGGTTGTCGGCGTTGGTGCGCACGCGGAGGCTGCGGACCTCGTCGGCCCACTGCATGATGGTGGCGAAATCGCCGGACACGTCGGCATCAACGGTGGGGATGACGCCCAGATAGACGTTACCGGTGGAGCCGTCGATAGACATGAACTCGCCCTCGTGGACCTTCTGGCCGTCGACGGTGAGGTACTTCTTCTCCTCGTTGATGCGGAGAGCGGAGCAGCCGGCGACGCAGCAGGTGCCCATGCCGCGGGCAACGACGGCGGCGTGAGAGGTACGGCCGCCGGTGGCGGTCAGGATACCCTCGGAAGCGGCCATGCCCTCGATATCCTCGGGGCTGGTCTCGGCGCGGACGAGGAGCACGGGGCCGTTCTTGGCGGCCTCTTTGGCTTCGTCGGCGGTGAAGTAGATGGCGCCGCAGGCGGCACCGGGGGAAGCGGCGAGGCCGGTGGCGACGGGAGTGGCGGCCTTGAGGGCGTCCTTGTCGAACTGCGGATGCAGCAGGCTGTCGAGCTGCTTGGGCTCGACCTTCATCAGGGCCTCTTCCTTGGTGAGCATGCCCTCGGCCACGAGGTCGACGGCTATCTTGAGAGCGGCGGGCGCGGTGCGCTTGCCGTTACGGGTCTGGAGCATGTAGAGCTTGCCGCGCTCGATGGTGAACTCCATGTCCTGCATGTCGCGGTAGTGCTGCTCGAGCTTGTTGGCGATGGACACGAACTCATCATAGACGGCGCGGTTGGTCTCCTTGAGCTGGTCGATGCTCTGCGGGGTGCGGATACCGGCGACGACGTCCTCGCCCTGGGCGTTCATGAGGAACTCGCCGTAGAGCTTCTTCTCGCCGGTGGCGGGGTCACGGGTGAAGGCGACGCCGGTGCCGGAGTCATCGCCCATGTTGCCGAAGGCCATCATCTGGACGTTGACGGCGGTGCCCCAGTCGCCTGGGATGTCGTTCATGCGGCGGTAGACGATAGCGCGGGGGTTGTTCCAGCTGCGGAACACGGCGGTGGCGGCGGCGAGGAGCTGGACCTTGGGATCGGTCGGGAAGTCAACGCCGGACTCCTGCTTGTAGAGCTCTTTGAAACGCTCGGCAATGCCCATCATGTCCTCGGCGGTGAGGCCGGCATCGAACTGGACGCCGCGCTTCTCCTTGAACTCGTCCATGACATCCTCGAACTTGCGGCGGTCATATCCCATCGCGACGTCGGAGAACATCATGATGAAGCGGCGGTAGCTGTCGTAAGCCCAGCGGGGGTTGTTGCTCTGCTTGGCGAGGCTCTCGGCGACGTCGTCGTTCATGCCGAGGTTGAGGATGGTGTCCATCATGCCGGGCATGGAGACGCGGGCGCCGGAACGCACGGAGACGAGCAGGGGGTTGTCCTTGTCGCCGAACTTCTTGCCGCAGATCTCTTCCATCTTGGCAAGGTTCTCGAAGATCTCGGCCTCGATCTCGGGGGCGATCTTCTCGCCGTCCTCATAATAACGGGTGCAGGCTTCGGTGCTGATGGTGAAGCCCTGGGGCACAGGCATGCCGAGGTTGGTCATCTCGGCGAGGTTGGCGCCCTTTCCGCCCAGAAGCTCGCGCTGGCTGCCGCTGCCTTCTGAGAAGAGATACACGTATTTTTTGCTCATTTACAACTTCCTTTCCTGACCCTTGGCGGTCATCCCAATAATGTATGTTTATCGGAACGCGGTGTGCGGCCCGATAATACGGCAAAGAACAGAGCGGCCGGAACATGGGATAGGCGGCCAGCCCGTCTACCGGTTTATGCCAGACGGAATTATACCATAATAATTGTATAATTTCAATACAATTTTGATTTACCACTATAATAAATTTACAAAAATTCAGAGCTTCATTTGTCCATTATTTAACGATTGCTGCGGCTCCGCACGGGCTCTCCCATTGTGGGAAACTCTAAAGCTGCCATAACGTCCGCGAATACATGAGGCGGGTTTCAGAGGGAGGATATTTGTTTAGATATGCAGTTGGCGCCGGTCGGGTGAGAGGCGGGATTTGTGCAAAATGCCGCAATGTCGGGACATGTCGGGAAACGAACATCAAAAACTGGCGGACGGCGCCGGATGAGGACGAAATGCAGGATTATATGTGCAAAACTTGCAGGATGAAGTCGGGATGATATATGTTATTTCCAAGCGCCGGCAAAACTATACTTTATCTACATTAAGGGATCAAAAAAGCGCCCGCCTCCCGACGGGCGCTGTGGTCATTCGCTTTTGGGAGGCTGGCCTGATTTGGGCTTGCGCCGGAAGAAGCGCCGGCGGCTGTCGTTCTTTTTCGGCTGACCGTCGCCGCCATCGGGCTTGGCCGCTTTTTCGCCTTTGGGCTGGCTATCGGGCCGCGGCTGCTTCTTGTGCGGGGGATGTCCGGGCTTTTTTTCGCCGCGCGGCTGGGGAGCGCTCTTGCCGTCGCCGCGGGAGGACTGCTTCTGCTCGCTCTGGGGCTGCTTGTCGCCATGCGGCTGCCTGCCCTCACCCTGCTGGCGCGGCTTGCGGGAGCGGCGGCGCGGCTTGCTGTGGCGATGTTCCCCGCTGCCGCCCTCACGCACGGCGGGGGGAGCCGCGGTTTCGCTCACGACAAGCGCTTCAGTGCCGGACTCTTCAATCACCATGACGGCGGTGCTCTGGACCTCCTGCTCGGCCTCGGGCTCAGGCTCTTCTTTTGGCTGGAGCTTCAATACATCGGGCAGAGGGGCGCCGGGTTTCGGCCTGCCGCCGGGGACTGCGGCCACCTCGCCGACGTCGAATGTCTTGATGGCCTGCTCCGGCCCGTCGAGCTTCACCTTTATTTTCTGACGCAGCAGGTTTATCTGGGTGATATTGCCGTAGCCCTGCGGGGTCTGGACGAAAGCGCCGTTTTTCGGCACGTTCTTCACGAGCTCCTCATAGGCCTCCTGCTCATAGCGCAGGCAGCACATTAGCCTGCCGCAGCTGCCGGAGATCTTTGACGGGTTGAGCGACATGGACTGCGTCTTGGCCATCTTGGTCGAGACCGGGGCAAAGTCGCACAAAAACTCCGAGCAGCAGAACGGGCGGCCGCAGATGCCGAGGCCGCCGAGCATCTTGGCCTCATCGCGCACGCCTATCTGGCGCAGCTCTATGCGGGTGCGGAACACGGACGCGAGGTCTTTCACGAGATCGCGGAAGTCGACCCGGCCCTCCGATGCAAAGTAGAATATGATCTTGTTGCCCTCAAAGCTGCACTCGACGTCGACGAGCTTCATGTCGAGCCCGTGCGCCGCGATCTTCTTCTGGCATATGGCGAAAGCCTCTTTCTCCCGGTCGCGGTTGAGCTCCACTATGCGCTTGTCATCGTCGGTGGCAATGCGCACGACGGAGCGCAGCGGGGGGACGATGTGTTCATCCTCGACCCACTGGTTGCCGCTGACACACTCGCCGAACTCCAGCCCCTTGGACGTCTCCACGACGACATCCTCGCCGATGGCTATCTCCAGCCCGTCGGGCGCAAAATAGTATACCTTTCCGTGGTTTTTAAATCTAACGCTAACTACTTCAGTCAAAGTCGTTTCCTCATTATTTCAAATATTTCGGCTTAAAGTGCGCACTGAGATGAGCGACAGCACCTGCTTGACGCCCACATTCACGCGCAGGTATTTGAGAGCGCGGCCGAACAGCTCATACAGCCCCATGAGCTGCGCTCCGGAGAGCGGGCCCGGGTCCGCGCGGAAGCTGAGCCGCGCGCCGATGGCCGACATGGTCTCCCGGACAAATTCAGTCAGCTCGGCGGGCGTGAGTTCCTCCATCGAGCGGCAGAATCTCAGCAGCTCGAGCGCATCGCCGCGTCCGGCGAGCTCGAGGTATCTCGCGCTGCGCTCCGGCTCAGAGCACTGCGCGGCCGACCGGACCGACAGTTCGATGCACCGCGAGCGTATCGTGTCGAGCAGGGCGCCGGCGTTTTCCGCGCAGAGTATGAAGCGCACATGCTTCGGCGGTTCCTCGAGCAGCTTGAGCAGGGCGTTCTGCGCCTGTTCGTTCATCCTGTTGGCCTCCGGGAAGATATACACCTTGCATGCGGCCTCGTTCGGCAGGACGACGGCGTCGGCCGCGGCGGCGCGGATCTGCCCGACGGTGATGTCGCGCCTGGGACGGCCCTTGTCGTCGGGGAGGCGCTCTATGCGGATGATGTCCGGGTGCGTGCCCGCGGCCGCCTTGCGGCAGTCGGAACAGACGCCGCAGGGCCTGTCACCGCCGCTGCGGCAGAGCATGAGCGCCGCGAGCTGAACAGCGAGCTCCTCGCTCTCAGAGGCGGGGGCCGAGATGATGTACGCGTGCGACAGCCGGGCGCGGTCGAGCGGCGGCAGCTTCGCCGAGCAGTCTGATAACTTGTCCATCGACGGCCTCCCTGAAAATCAAACCTTTTACTTGACAGTATAACACACTCGCCGCACGAATTACAATATCAATATTGGAACGGGCCGGGCAGCAAGTTGCACTTGAAGATTGTTAAAAAAAGTGATATACTAAACGTGGTTTATTTAACAATATCCATAATATCCATTTCGCAGCGCACATGCGCACCATGGGAAGGATGCGTCACGATATGAAACGAGTGAATATTTCAAACAACGTCATAAGGAGGATGCCACGCTATCTGCGCAAGCTCGACGATCTCACCTACCACGGGATCGACCGCATATCATCCGGCGAGCTCGGACGCCAGCTCGGCCTCACACCCTCGCAGATAAGGCAGGATTTCAGCTGCTTCGGCGAGTTCGGCCAGCAGGGATACGGCTACAATGTCCAGAAGCTGCGCGACGAGATAGCCACCATACTCGGCATGAAAAACGAGTTTTCCGTCATCCTCATCGGCGTCGGCAACCTGGGCCGCGCCCTGGTCAACAACTTCGGCTTTGAAAACCACGGGTTCCATCTCAAGGCCGCTTTCGACGTTGAGCCCTCCGTCGTCGGAACGGATGTCGGCGGGGTGCATGTGTTCCATTCGTCGGAGATGCTGGACTACCTGAGCCGCAACAAGGTCGATATCGCCGTGCTGTCGGTCCCGCGCCGCCTGGCAAACAACATCGCCAACAATATCGTCGACTACGGCATCAGAGCCATCTGGAATTTCACGAACATAGAGCTCGACATCAAGCGCGACGACGTGCTCATCGAGGACATACACTTCCTCGACAGCCTGCTCTATCTCAGCTATCACCTCGCCGCCCAGGCGGAGAACGAGGAAAACTGACGCGAGGTAAATGATTTGAAGTTTAAAGCGATCCCAACAGCCATAGTGTCGCTCGCCCTCCTCGGCGGAGCCTTCGCAGGCTTTGCCGCGGCCGGCTCGGCCGACGACCCGCTCATCTCCCTCAGCTTTGCCGCCGGGGAGTACAGCGAGAGTGTGCTCAGCCAGGCGAGCGCCCTTATAGACAGCCAGCTCAGCCCTTCCGCCGGTTCGGAGCTGCGCGTTGTCGACATGGCCGAAGGCGGCGAGCTCCGCCTCGGCTTCGGGGGCAGCGTGACGCTGCTGTCAGGCTCTGCCGACATCTCGATAGAGAGCGGCGAGGTCATCAACATCACCGACGGCACTGTCGCCGGCAGCGGCGCGCTGGAGGCCGGCAAGCGCTATCTAGCCGCCGAGAGCACGATCGCGCTCGTGAGCTTCACCGCTCCCTCGCAGGCGGCGGTGGAGGGCGCGGCCGAGATCGTCTCCGGGGAGCTCGGCAGCCCGTTTGACGATGTGAACCCCGGCGACTGGTTTTACGACGACGTGCTCAGCGCGGTCGATATGGGCCTTATAGATGGCATGACGGCGACGAGGTTCGAGCCGGACGGCAGCATGACCAACGCCCAGGTGATAAAACTTGCCGCGTGCGCCCATCAGCTCTACCACGATGGCGCCGTCACGCTCGAAAACGGCTCGCCGTGGTATGCGCCATATGTGGAATACGCGCTTGAGAACGGCATCATCACGACGGAGCCCGACGATTATGATGCTGCGAGTTCCAGAGCGTATTACATCGCCGTGATGTACAACGCCCTGCCGGAAGATGAGTACGGGGAGATAAACGACATCCCCGAGGGCGCCGTGCCCGACGTGCCGGAGAGCGCGTGGTATCACGACAAGGTTTATGCTTTCTACCGCGCCGGAATAGTCACCGGCAGCGACGGGGAGGGCTCGTTCATGCCCGGCTCCGACGTGAAGCGCAGCGAGGTCGCAACGCTGGCAGCGCGCATGTTCGACGAGGACGCGCGCCGCAGCTTTGAACTCGGCTGAATTTAAAAGGAGATACCGCGGCCGGCGTTCCTGCGCCGGCCGCTTCTGTTGGAGGTAATTTGATGGCTGATACGATAGCTGCCATAGCGACGGGCAACGCGCTCGCCGCGATAGGCATAGTGCGCCTGAGCGGAGACTCGGCCATAGATGTGGCCGACCGGGTGTTCTTCCCGGCGGACGGCGGCAGGATGTCCGAGAAAGCCGACCGCAAGCTCGTCTACGGCGAGCTCAGGGACGGCGGGCGCGCGCTCGACCTGTGCCTGTGCACGATAAGCCGCGCGCCCAACAGCTATACCGGCGAGGACACGGCCGAGCTGCAGCTGCACGGTTCGCCGGTCGTGCTGGGCGAGTGCCTGCGGCTGCTGTTTGAAAACGGCGCGCGCCAGGCGCTGGCGGGCGAGTTCACAAAGCGCGCTTTCCTCAACGGGCGCATGGACCTCACACAGGCGGAGGCCGTCGTCGACCTCATCGACGCCGAGACGCCTGAAGCCGCATTCGTCGCGGCGGATCAGCTCGGCGGCACGCTGCTGCGCGGGATCGACGGGATATACTCCGACCTCACCGACATAATGAGCCATTTCCACGCCGTGCTCGACTATCCGGACGAGGATATAGGCGAGTTCGAGCTGGCGGCTTATGCCGGCAGGCTCGCGGAGATCGAGGCGCGCCTGACGGCGCTGCTCGCGACGTTCGAGCGCGGGCGCGTGCTGCGCGCGGGCGTGCGCTGCGCGATGATAGGCAGGCCGAACGTCGGCAAATCGTCGATACTCAACGCCCTGCTCGGCTATGACCGCGCCATAGTGACCGATGTGCCCGGCACGACCCGCGACACGATAGAGGAAAAGCTGCGCCTCGGGCGCGTGCTGCTCCGGCTGACCGACACCGCCGGGCTGAGACCGGCGGGCGACGTGGTCGAGAGCATAGGCGTCGAGCGCAGCCTCGCCGCCGCGCGGGAGGCAGAGCTCGTCATAGCCGTGTTCGACGGCAGCTCGCCGCTCACCGAGGGCGACATGGCCGTCATCTCGGCCGCAGGCGGGAAAGAGCGGCGCATCGCTCTCATAAACAAGAGCGACCTGCCGCAGAAGCTCGACGAGGCCCACCTGCGCGAGAGCTTCGAGCATGTTCTGCGCGTGTCCGCCCTGAGAGGCGAGGGCTTTGACGGGCTCGAGCGCGTTGTCGGGGACATGTATCCCTCCGGTGAAGGGCACCGCGGCGCCATGCTCACGAACGAGCGCCAGGCCGACGCCGTGTCGCGCGCTCGGGAGTCGGTCGGCGCGGCGCTCTCCGCCGTTGACGCCGGGATGACGCCCGACGCCGCGCTCTGCGAGGTGGAGGCGGCGATGTCCGCACTCGGCGAGCTCACGGGGCGCACGGTGCGCGACGACATAACCGCACGCATTTTTGAACGGTTTTGCGTCGGGAAGTGAGCGCCTTCGGGCCATTCACAGTTTGTTCAGAAAATATTAAATTGAAGTTCAGACAAAAGCTCGGATGTTGAGTTATATTGTTCACGGATAAAGAAATCCGCCGCGCGGCAGGAGACCTCCCCAACACTGCCGCCTCATTCAGCCGCCGATGCGGGTGCTCCCCCTTCCCGCTGCGGCCTAACGGCGGGTTTCGGGCCGCGATCCAGAGCCGCTGCGCATTTGCGCAGCGGTTTTCATTTTGCCTGGAAGAATATGATATAAAATTAACTAATGACAAAACAGTTGCAAAGACACCAGGACGTGCTATAATGCTTAGTAATACCGACCGCAGAACGGGCGAGGATGCCCGCAATATAATTAAGGAGCGGATGACATGGCAGGCAACGAAAAGCCTAATCTCACAATGCTGTGTGATTTTTACGAGCTCACTATGGGCAACGGTTATTTCAACTACGGTTTCAAGGACAGGATAACTTATTTCGACCTGTTCTACCGCCGCGTCCCCGACAACGGGGGATACGCCATCGCGGCCGGGCTGGAGCAGGTCATTGATTATATCAAAAACCTGCACTTCGGCCCCGACGACATAGCATATCTGCGCAGCAGGAACATGTTCAGCGATGATTTTCTCGACTATCTGTCGACTTTCAAGTTCACCGGCGACATCTATGCCGTGCCTGAGGGCACGCCCGTGTTCCCGCGCGAACCCATACTCACCGTGCGCGCACCGGCCATAGAGGCCCAGCTGCTCGAGACCTTCCTGCTGCTCTCGATAAACCATCAGAGCCTCATCGCCACCAAGGCGAGCCGCATAGTCGCCTCGGCCCAGGGCAGGGCGGTGCTTGAGTTCGGCTCCCGCCGCGCACAGGGCTCCGACGGCGCCATGCTCGGCGCGAGGGCGGCATATATCGGCGGCTGCGCCGGCACAGCATGCACCATCTCCGACCAGCTCTACGGCGTCACCGCCGGCGGCACCATGGCGCACGCCTGGGTGCAGATGTTCGACTCGCAGTATGAGGCGTTCAAGACCTACTGCGAGATATACCCGGACAACGCCGTGCTCCTGGTCGACACATACAACACGCTCAAGAGCGGCATACCGGACGCCATCCGCGCGTTCAACGACGTGCTCCGCCCGCGCGGCATAACCAAATGCGGCATAAGGCTCGACTCCGGCGACATGGCCTATCTCACCCGCAAGGCGAGAAAGATGCTCGACGATGCCGGCTGGCCCGAGTGCAAGATATTCGTGTCGAACTCGCTTGACGAGTACATCATCCGCGACCTGCTTCAGCAGGGCGCCGTCATCGACACCTTCGGCGTCGGCGAGCGGCTCATCACGGCGAGATCGGAGCCCGTGTTCGGCGGAGTCTACAAACTCGTCGCCGCCGAGGACGAGCACGGCAATATCCTCCCGAAGATAAAGGTGAGCGAGAACATCGGCAAGATAACGACGCCGCATTTCAAAAAAGTCTACCGCCTCATCGGCAACGACACCGGCAAGGCCATCGCCGATTACCTGTGCGTGTACGACGAGGAGGTCGACGACAGCCGCGACCTCATGATCTTCGACCCCGACGCTATCTGGAAACGCAAGACCGTGTATAACTTCACGGCGAGGGAGCTGCTCGTGCCCATATTCAAAAACGGCGAGCTGGTCTACAAATCCCCGAGCCTGCCGGAGATACGCGACTACTGCCGCCGCGAGCTCGACACGCTCTGGGACGAGGTAAAGCGTTTCGACAACCCGCACAACTACTATGTCGATATGTCTCAGAAACTGTGGAACATCAAATACGCCCTGCTTGCGGAGAAGAGCGAGGGCTGAGCCATGACAGCGTCGGAACGCAGAGAAGCCATACTCTCGTACCTGCACAGTTCAGATTCTCCCGTGAGCGCTTCGTCGCTTGCGGCAAGGCTCTCGGTGAGCCGGCAGATCATCGTCGGCGATATAGCGCTCCTGCGCGCCGCCGGGCATGAGATAGAGGCGACCCCGCGCGGGTATGTCCTGCCGCGAGGAGGCAGCGGCATGAGGCGCACCGTCGCCTGCGTGCACAGTGTGGGCGACACGGCGCGCGAGCTCTATGCCATAGTCGACAACGGCTGCACCGCGATAGACGTCGTGGTCGAACACCCGATTTACGGGCAGATCGTCGGTCAGCTGCAGCTCCGAAGCAGATATGATGTCGACCGCTTTGTCGAAAAGCTCGAGGGGGCGCCGCCTCTCTCGGCGCTGACGGGCGGCATACATCTGCACACCATCGAGTGCCCCGACGAGGAGGCATACAGGCGCGTGCTAGCGGCGCTCAGGCGCGAGGGCTTCCTCCTGGAAGAACAGGCTTGACAAACGGCGATTTATGTTTTATCATGCCATACAGGTGTCTTTACACATGCATGGCATGATTTTGTTTATAAGGGGAGAGGCCTTATGTCCGCGGTCGCGGCATTTATGAAGCGCAAAAACATCGAGATCTCCGCAAAACGGTACGGCATAGATGCATTGGGGGCGATGGCGCAGGGACTGTTCTGTTCGCTGCTCATCGGCACGATAATCAAGACGCTGGGCGAGCAGCTCGGGATGCAGCTGCTCATAGACATAGGGCAGTACGCCTCCGACATGTCCGGCCCTGCCATGGCTGTGGCTATAGGTTATGCGCTCAAGTGCGACCCCATGGTGCTGTTCTCTCTTGTCCCCGTCGGCTGGGCGGCGAACAAGGAGGGCGGGGCAGGCGGGCCGCTCGCCGTGCTCGTGATCGCGATAGTTGCGGCGGAGTTCGGCAAGTGCGTGAGCAAGGAGACAAAGGTAGACATACTCGTCACCCCGGCGGTCACGATACTCGTCGGTGTCGCGCTCGCGAAATGGATAGCGCCGCCCATAGGCGCCGCGGCCATGCTCGTGGGCGATTTCGTCATGTGGGCGACGGAGCTGCAGCCGTTCTGGATGGGCATATTTGTCTCCGTCACTGTCGGCATCGCGCTCACTCTGCCCATATCCTCGGCGGCGATATGCGCGTCGTTCGGGCTCGTGGGGCTCGCGGGAGGAGCCGCCGTGGCCGGCTGCTGCGCGCAGATGGTCGGTTTTGCGGTGATGAGCTTCCGGGAGAACCGCTGGGGCGGCCTCGTGAGCCAGGGCCTCGGCACGTCCATGCTCCAGATGCCGAACATCGTGCGCAACCCGCGCATCTGGATCCCGCCGACCCTTGCCTCGGCCATCACGGGACCCATCGCAACCTGTGTTTTCAAGATGGAGATGAACGGCGCTCCGGTCTCCTCCGGCATGGGCACATGCGGCCTGGTGGGGCAGATAGGCGTCGTTACGGGCTGGCTCTCACCCGATGCCGCCGCTCTGAAAAACGGCGCCGCGGCCATAGTTCCCACCGCCTTTGACTGGGCGGGGCTCGTGCTCATCTGCTTCGTGCTGCCGGCCGTACTGTCTGTCGTGTTCTGCGAGATTTGCCGCCGCCTGGGTTGGATAAAGGAAAACGACCTCAAGCTGCCGTCCTGAATAAAAACTGTCCCGCCGGTATCCGGCGGGACTTTTTTGCGTTATGCCGTCTCCAGTATGCTGCGCGCGCTCGTGCCGCTGGGGCGGTTGTAGCGCGGGATGTTCTCGAGGCAGCTTAAATCCCGCGTCACGACGAAAGTCCTGCCCTCCACGCCGAGCGTCGCGAGGAAGCCGAGCCGCTCTATGACGGGTCGGCTGTCGGCCGTGGAGAAGCCGAACGGATAGGCAAAGCCCTCCGGTGCGTGGCCGAGCTCTGCGCGGAAGCGCCCCTGCATGCGCTCGAGGTCGGCGTAGAGCCTGCTGCGGTAGGCCGCAAGCTCCTCGCCGCTGCGGCGGGCTATGCCCATGACCTCGCCGTCGAGATGGTGCATGTCATACGAGTGGCTCAGCAGTTCGATGACGCCGGAGCTCTCCATCTCGCGCAGGACGTCCCACGAGCAGTGGGCATAGGCTTCGTTAAGGTCGGGTGAGTCCGTGTACCTGTCGGCCTCGACGCCTATGACGGAGATCACGGCGCGCATGCCGGACTCTTTCAGAGCGGGGTATGCATAGAGGTAGTTGTTGTAGTACCCGTCGTCGAGAGTTATCATTATGGGTTTATCCGGCAGAGGCGCGCCGGATTCGACATAGTCCACCACATCGGACAGCAGCACCGTCTCATAGCCCTGCGACGCGATGTACTCCAGGTCGCGGCGGAACTCGTCGGGCGTTATCACGTATTCTCCGCTGCGGCCGGGGTCGCTCATTATCGCGTGGTACATCAGCACGGGCAGCTTTATCCCGCCGCCGTCATCCGCGGGCGACATGCGCGCCGCCACGGCTCCGAGCGACAGCACGGCTCCGAGCACGGCAAAAGTCAGCGTGGTGAGCTTTGCACGAAAGACGAATTTTTCAAATTTTTCCGCTCTTTTCCTTCTCAAGCCGCATCGCCTCCATGAGAGAGTATGCGCGTTCATCGCCGGCTTAACAGCGGAAAATCAAAGGAGCGGCCATAATAAAAATTAAGATTTATTTAAAACATAATATGTGATAAAATGATATGATAACTCAGTATTTTTCAAAGGGGGGTGCGGCAATGCCGCAATTCCATGTCGTAAGCGAGTACAGCCCGTCCGGCGACCAGCCTGAGGCTATAGAGACCCTTGTCAGCGGTGTGCGCAACGGGATAGAGGAACAGGTCCTCCTCGGCGTCACCGGTTCAGGCAAGACATATACCATGGCGAAAGTCATAGAGCAGCTCGGGCGCCCGGCGCTAGTGCTCGCCCACAACAAGACCCTCGCGGCCCAGCTCTGCTCGGAGTTCCGCGAGTTTTTTCCCGACAACGCGGTCGAGTACTTTGTCTCCTACTACGATTACTACCAGCCGGAGGCCTATATCCCGCATACCGACACTTTCATCGAAAAAGATGCCAGCATAAACGACGAGATCGAGCGCCTGCGCCACTCCGCGACATCTAGCCTGTTCGAGCGGCGCGACGTCATAGTCGTGGCGTCCGTGTCGTGCATCTACGGCCTCGGCGACCCCATAGACTACGCCAACATGGTCATCTCACTGCGGCCCGGGCAGCAGCGAGACAGGGACGAGCTCATGCGCAAGCTCGTCGACATACGATATGAGCGCAACGACATCGCTTTCGAGCGCAACATGTTCCGCGTGCGCGGCGACACGGTGGAGATCTTTCCCGCATACGCCACAGATAAGGCCGTCAGGGTCGAGTTTTTCGGCGATGAGATCGACAGGATAAGCGAGATAAATGTCGTCACCGGCGCGCCGACACGCACATTGCAGCACGCCGCGATCTATCCCGCGAGCCATTACGTCACCACGAAGGACAAGATGGCCAAGGCCATAGACGAGATACGCGCAGAGTGCGACGAGCGGGTCCGGTTTTTCGAGGAAAACGGCAAGCTGCTCGAGGCCCAGCGCCTCAGGCAGCGCACGAACTACGACATAGAGATGATGCAGGAGCTCGGCTACTGCTCCGGCATAGAGAACTACTCGCGCATAATCTCCGGGCGCAAGCCCGGCTCGCCGCCGATGACTCTGCTCGATTATTTCCCGGACGACTTTATCCTCTTCGTCGACGAGAGCCATGTCACGCTGCCGCAGGTGCGCGCAATGTACGCCGGCGACCGCGCGAGGAAGGAGACGCTGATCGAATACGGCTTCCGTCTGCCGTCGGCGTTCGACAACCGGCCGCTCAAATTCGAGGAGTTCCAGCAGCATATCCACCAGGCCATCTATGTCTCGGCCACGCCGGGCGAGTACGAGCGCTCGCGGGCGGGACAGGTCGCGGAGCAGATCATACGTCCGACCGGCCTGCTCGACCCGAAGATATATGTCCGCCCTGTCGAGGGGCAGATAGACGATCTCATCGGCGAGATACAGACGAGGGTGCAGCGCAGCGAGCGCACCCTGGTGACGACGCTCACGAAACGCATGGCCGAGGACCTCACGAACTACCTCACCGCCGCGGGGATACGATGCCGCTATATGCACCACGACATCGGCGCCATAGAGCGCATGGAGATCATCCGCTCGCTGCGCCTCGGCGACTTCGACGTGCTGGTCGGCATAAACCTGCTGCGCGAGGGACTCGACCTGCCGGAGGTCAGCCTCGTCGCCATACTCGACGCCGACAAGGAGGGCTTCCTCCGCTCGGAGACGAGCCTCATACAGACCATAGGCCGGGCGGCGCGAAACGCCGACGGCACAGTTATAATGTATGCCGACACGATCACGCGCAGCATGCGCGCCGCCATTGACGAGACCGAGCGCCGCCGCGCAAAACAGAGCGCCTACAACGAGGCGCACGGCATAGTGCCGAAGACCATAATCAAGGGTGTGCGCGACGTCATCGAGATCTCCGCCGCCCCCGACGAGGGGACGAAACGCGGCGGCGTGAAGATGACGGAGCGCGAGAGGCGCGAGGAGATAGCCAGGCTCGAGAAAGAGATGAAAAAAGCCTCGCAGATGCTCGAGTTCGAATACGCCGCCATACTGCGAGACAGGATAATAAAACTGCGCGGCGAAAAGTGAGCGGGCGTTTATTGACAGTGCAGCCAAGCTGTTATATGATAAAATGAATGGTTTTACGCCATCAGCATTTATTCAGGATGGAATAAGAATGGATAAGCACCTGGGAGTATATATACACATCCCGTTCTGCGCCAGCAAATGCCGCTACTGCGATTTTTATTCCCAGCCGGCGAACGGCGCGCTTATGAACAGGTATATGAGGGCCGTGTGCCAGCACATAGAGGAGTCGGCCGCGATGCTGGCACCGTACTATATCGACACGGTGTATTTCGGCGGCGGCACGCCGAGCTTCTTCGGCGCGCGGCGCATATGCGAGATACTCAACACGATAAAGAAAAACGCAAAACTTCTCAAAAGCTCGGAGATCACCGTCGAGGCCAACCCCGACAGCATCACGAGGCGCGACATGAAGCTGCTCCTGTCCGAAGGGGTGAACCGCCTTTCTATAGGTGTCCAGTCGGCAAACGACGACATACTGCGCT
>CAJFRI010000027.1 GCA_904419385.1 Candidatus Heteroscillospira lomanii | reverse complement strand
GACCTTTTGGAACAAGGCGGAAATATGGGAAGCGCACTGGAGAAAGCCGGGAATACCGCAGAGGAACTCATGGGGCAGGTGTCCGGGATCGGCAGAGACCTGGCGGATACCGTGGAGGAACTGTCCGAGATGCCCACAATCTCCATTCACCCCGTCAGCAGCGAGATCCAGGAGCAGGGGGACGCCCTGGGAGACATCTTCTCCGACCTGCTGGACGACGGGGATGCCCTGCGCGAATCCCTGTCCGGCAACACGGACATCCTTCTGGACGATCTGGACGCCATCAACCGGCAGTTCGGCGTCATTACCGACCTGCTCCGGGATATCCTGGATGGTTCCGACGAGGAAATTGAGGACAGGTTTGAGGATGTGTCGGATGAAGCGCCTGAGACCACAGATACGGGCTATCTGTCCGGCGCCCGGAACGACGGAACTGTGGAGGGAGACATCAATGTGGCCGGGATCGTGGGCTCCATGGCAAGTGAGTATGACTTTGACCCCGAGGACGATCTGATCCGGGAGGGCGACCGGTCCATGGATTTCCGCTATCAGACCAAGGCTGTCGTCGACTCCTGTGTCAATACAGGGAAGATCACCGGCAAACAGGACTACGCCGGCGGCATCGTCGGCCTGATGGATCTGGGGAGAGTCGGCAGCAGCGAGAATTACGGCGCTGTTTCCAGCAGCAACGGCGACTATGTGGGCGGCATCGCCGGGGCCTCCTGGGGCAGCATTCGGGACAGCTGGAGCAAGTGCCGCCTGTCCGGCGGGGATTATGTGGGCGGCATCGCCGGATTGGGGGCCACCCTGGTGAACTGCCATGCTCTGGTGACAATCGACGAGGGCTCCGCTTATCTGGGCGCCGTGGCGGGAGACGTGGACAGCGGCGGCACAGTGTCCGGCAACACATTCACCAGCGAGAGCCTGGGTGCGCTGGACGGCATCAGCTACGCCGGGAAGGCGGAGCCGGTGGATTTCGATGCCCTGTGCAGCACGGAGGGCGTGCCGAAACTGTTTTCTCAACTGGAACTGACCTTTGTGGCTGACGGAGTCACCGTGGCTGTGGTTCCCTTCCAGTACAGTGAGGGGATCGGCTCCCTGCCGGATATACCGGTAAAAGAGGGATACTCCGCCGTATGGCCGGATCTGGACTATACCCATCTGACCGCCAGCCAGACATTGGAAGCGGAGTATACGCCGTATACCTCTGCCCTGACCGACGGCGGGGAACTGCCGGTGATCCTGGTGGACGGCAGCTTCAGCAGCCGGGCGGAGATCTCCCACACAGCGGAGGACGTGACCTGGACCGATGAACAGGGACAGACGCATACCGGCACTGCCTACACCGTCACAGTGGATGACCCCGATCTGGAACAGGTGTCCTACACGGTGCACTTCCGCCTGCCGGACTCCGACAAACGCTGCGCACTATGGATACAGGATGAAAGCGGCTGGTCACAGGCGGATTTTGAAATCGACGGGCAATATTTGCTGTTCACCAGCCAGGCCGGAAAGATCACTTTCTGCGTTGCGGAGCAGTCCAACGGCCTTTTCGCATGGGCTGCCGCCGGAGCGGGCTGCCTGCTGATTTCAGCGGCTGCCGTCTGTGTGCTGCGCCACATTCGGAAAAGGCGGCGGCGGACCCGTGTGTGAGGGCGATACGATGAAGCCTCGACCGTGAATCTTGTTATACGAATAGGAGCCGGGCGGACCGATTAGGCCCGCCCGGCTTTTGCTGTTGTATCCTGCCGCAGCATTTCCGCACCGATGCCTGAACTGGGCGTGTATGGACAAATGAGGGGATATGATGTATAATTACATAAATGTGTAAATGATTAAAGGAGGCCGTGCCATGTCGGGCATATTTGAGAAATACGCTGCCGGTTCCGGAGCGGGACAAGATGCTGCGGAACAGGAAGCCTCTGTCCAGGCGGCGGACGAGGAGAAGCGCACGACACTCTCGCTTTCACTCACTGTGAGCGACAAGAAGGCGCTGAAGATGATGGCGGCGGAGCGCGAGACGACCATAGCCGCGATCATCCACGAGTGGGTCGCCGAGCATCTGGAGGAGGCAGACGGTTAGTGGCAAACATCAACGAGATAATTTCTGAGGTCGAGAAATTCGAGCCGGAGCTCGCCAGGCAGCTGAGGAAATATGTGATAGACCACTCTTATGGCCTCGTATTCGAGGAAAACCTGCCGGAGAATGTCCGTCTGTTCACCAAGACGCCGGCCGTCGGCGACACGGTGAATCTCCTGCCCGAGCGCGGGAAGAAGGAGAAGGATGAGAATACCGTGCCGTGGGTGGTGAAATATATCGACGGCGGCGACGCCGTGATAGAGCATGAAGGCGAGACAAAGGTGGTTCCCGTCTGCGATATTGTGACGCTGGTGAGCTGCCGCGACGTCATATACCCGGGGCTGCGGGAGCTTGACCGCGTCGAGCGAGGAGAGCCGGACGATCCGTATCACATGGTGATCAACGCAGAAAATTACCATGCTCTGGAGGCGCTCGTCTACTGCTGCCCGGGCAAGGTGGACTGCATCTATATCGACCCGCCGTACAATTCAGGGGCAAAGGATTGGAAATACAACAACGACTATGTCGACGGCAGCGACCAGTACCGCCACTCAAAATGGCTGGCATTCATGAAGCGCCGCCTGGAGCTGGCAAAGCAGCTGCTCAATCCTGAAAACAGCGTGCTCATAGTCACTATCGACGAGAAAGAGTGCAACCGCCTGGGCCTGCTGCTGGAGCAGGTTTTCACCGAGGCGAAGATACAGATGGTGACATGCGTGATAAGCAGTCAGGGCTCGACTCGGGACGGTATGTTTTCACGGGCCGACGAGTATATCTATTTTGTCTTTCTCGGGAATGCCGAGGTGACAAAATCTGACGACGATATGCTGAACGAGGGCCTGTCATCAACCAAGAGCCAGCTGTGGTTTCAGTTCGTGCGGACGGGAAAAGGCAATTTGCGCGAAAATACCAAGAATTTGTTCTATCCGATCTATATCAATGCCGAGGAGGGACGCATCGTCCGTATCGGCGAGCCCCTCCCTCTGGGCGTCGCGAAAGAATCGGTGGAGGTGCCGGAGGGGCTCGTGGCCGTTTGGCCGATGACCGCCGACGGCAGAGAGGCGAGATGGCGCACCGGAGTTGAAGTTGCAGAGCGCAGGCTCTCGAAAGGATTGCTGCGCCTGGGCAAGACGAGCAAAAAGGCCATAGGGTACTCTGTCCTGACCGTGAATGAGGGGACGGAGAAGCGTATAGCTGCCGGAGAAATTGAGATCGCCGGTTACAACAAGGACGGCTCCGCTGATTTGCGTGAAAAAGTGAACGGGCAGCTCCGCGCTGCAAAGACCGTGTGGAACAAGACGTCGCATAACGCCGGGTGGCACGGTTCAAAGCTGCTCGACGGCATACTTGCCGACCATAAGTTTTCCTATCCGAAATCCCTGTACGCGGTGCATGATACTTTGCAGACGGTGGTGGGAAGCAAGCCCGACGCGCTCATCGTCGACTTTTTTGCCGGTTCCGGCACCACGCTGCACGCCGTGAACCTGCTGAACGCCGAGGACGGCGGACACCGCCGCTGCATCTGTGTGACGAACAATGAGGTCTCTGCCGACGAGGCGAAAAAGTTCACGGCCGCCGGGCTCCGCCAGGGCGACCCGCTGTGGGAAGAACACGGCATCGCCCGGTATGTCACCTGGCCGAGGACGAAGTGCTCTATCGAGGGCGTCGACGTGAACGGCGTCCCGCTGAAAGGCAATTACATCGGCTCCGACATGCCGATGTCCGACGGGTTCAAGGCAAACGCTATATTCTGCGAGCTCACTTACGAGTCCGCGTGGCCCATCCGCCTTGACCGCGCTTTCGACTCCATTGCGCCTATCCTCTGGATGCAGGCCGGGTGCCGCGGGCCCATCATCAGGCGCATAGGCAAGAGTTACCTGACGACGGACTACTACGGCGTCCTGTTCGACTACAACCAGGCGTCAAAGTTCTGCGACAAGGTGAAGGGAACTCCGTCGATCAAGACGGTCTACGTCGTCACCGACGACCAGAGGAGATATTCGAATATGTGCAAGCGCCTCCCGAACGTAGAGGTGCACAGGCTGTACGAGACATATCTGAGGACATTTGAGATATGCGGGGAAGGGGGCCTTGACTGATGAAATATGAACTGTTTGATTTCCAGAAGAATGCCGTTGCCGAGCTGCTGAAGAAAATGCGGTCCATGCAGCGCAGCTATGAGGAGGACGGCTCGCTCTACGCCGTCTCGCTGACGGCTCCGACGGGCGCCGGCAAGACTGTCATCTCGGCCGCAGTGGCCGAGGGGCTGTTCTGCGGCAACGAAACGTTTCCGGGGGACAGCCGCGCCTCCATCCTGTGGCTCTCCGACAGCCCGAGCCTCAACGAACAGACGATGAAGCGCTTTAAAAAGGCGGCCGACCTGCTGGACAGCGCGAAAACCATGAAGGTGGTCGGCCCCGAGTTCGCCAAGGACAACCGAAAGCTCATGCCTGGATGCATTTATTTCCTCAACCGTCAGCTGCTCTCAGCGAGGGGCAAGCTGGCCAACAAGGCCGAGGGCGGGCGCACGTTCTACGACGTGCTGAGCGACACTATCGAGGATCCCGGCATCCACCTCTTCCTCTTCATCGACGAGGCGCACCGCGGCCTCGGCAGCAACGCCACGTCGGATGCCGTGAACAAGACGATATACGCCAAACTCATCGACGGCCAGACCGGGGCGAACCCGCCCATGCCGGCTGTGGTCGGCATCTCCGCAACGCCTGAGCGCTTCAACGCCGCGATGAACGGGCGGCGCAACCGAGACATGAAAGCACCTGTGAACGTGCCCGTGTCCGAGGTGCGCAGGTCCGGCCTCATAAAAGACATGATAGAGCTGCGCACTCCGAAGAGGGCGGCGGACACCAGGCACCAGGATCTGACACAGGCTTGCATAAAGCTGGCGCAGGCGTCGAAGAGATGGAAGAAATACTGCACGGAGCACGCTGTCATACCAACTGTGACGCCTCTGATGGTGGTGCAGGTGGAGGACAAGGTATCTAACTCGGCGCTGGAGGCGCTGTGCGCCCAGATCGGCAAGACGCTGCCGTGGCTCGACACCTCCGCCTGTTTTGCCAACGTGTTCGGGGAGCACGAGGACATAAAGACGTCCGCCGGCAATATCCCATACTGTCCGCCCGAGGATGTGGCCGAGCGCACGGAGATCCGCGTGCTGTTCGCGAAAGACGCGGTCTCCACGGGCTGGGACTGTCCGCGCGCCGAGGTCATATACTCGCGCAGAAAGCGCAGTGACCCGACGTATATCGCCCAGCTCATCGGGCGCATGATACGCACGCCTCTCGCGAGGCGCGTCGACTCCGTGGAGGAGCTGAACACTGTCTCGTGTTATCTGCCGGAGTATGACGCGCAGACCGTCGAGCTGGTCGTGGAGCGGCTGAAGGAGGACAACATCCCCGTCGATGCGTCGAATATCTTCAAGAACCCTGCGGATGTCGCCTGGTTCGGAGAGGCCAAGAGGAATATCGAGCTCAAGCTGAGGAGGATGCGCGAGGCGCGCGGCGAAGCGCCCCCGGCGGAGACGCCGGACCATGCGGCGGATGCCGGAGACGAGTTCGAGGTGAACATATCCGACGGCGGCTTTGATTTTTACGATGACGGTGATGAGAAGTCTGAGGAGGAACTGTTCGAAGCGCTCGCGCGCATACCGAGAGCCGACAGCAACGCCATAAAGCGGAGCTTTGAGGGCATCGTCACACGTCAGGTGCGGCACGACAAGCCGAACGCGTTTCTCGACCTGTGGGAATGCGCCGACGTTATCATTGCCGATATAGACCCGGACTCCGGCCTTGGCGCCGCCCTGGAGGACGAGTTCTGCAACAATATCGAGGGCGAGATCCGCAAGCATCCCGCCGAGTTCAAACGCGCCTACAGCGAGATCACGAACACGACGGTATCGGTCAAGCGCGTGGACCCGCTCACCGGCGAGGAGTTCGAGGACCGCGAGGAGATCGTCCGGAACGACGCCGACCGCATGGTCATATTTTACAGGCGGGCCGTCAACGTGTTCGCGGGGGCGTCCGACCTGGTGAAGGCATATATCAACAGGCGCATGGAGGGGAAGTTCGACTCCGACGCCGCAGCCATAGGCCGCATTTGCGCCGTTGCCGCCTGCGTCGAGATAGTGCAGGGCATGGAGACTTGGGCGGAGGGCAAGACGCGCGAGCTGCTCGATGTATACGGCCCACAGCGCTATGCCGTCTCCGAGGAAAACAGGGAGAAGTGGGACCGCATCGAGGGCAACACCCTGCCGTACATAGAGCGCACGCTGAGCATACAGGCGAGCATAACCCGCCAGAACGGCGACTACGACGCATATCCGAAGCATATCATCAGCGACAAGGACGGATGGGCATACCTGAAGCTGAACGACCTGGAAAAGAAAGTCGTCAGGACGGAGCTCGCGCGAGCGCTGAATGTCGCGTGGTACAGAAACCAGTCCCGGAACCTGAACGCCTCGCTCTCCATCCCGTACTATCTGAACGGAGAGTGGGAGAACATGTACCCCGACTTCATCTTTTTCCAGCAGACCGCGGACGGAGACATCGTCCGCACGATAGTCGACCCGCATGGCGACTGGCTTGGAGACAGTGTTGCGAAGCTGAAGGGATATGTGGAGTACCTGAGAGATCACCCCGACATGTTCGGCAGCGTGCAGGCTGTGGCTGAGGGGAGAAACGGGGAGTGCCGCTATCTCGACCTCATGCTTCCCGCCGTGCAGGATGCGGTGGAAGGCTTCACCGGCAGCTCGGCCAAAGAGCTGTTCACCGGCCCTCTCAGCAGGACATATATGGTCAGACCTGAGTGACGGGACGAGCCGTCCGTGCCGCCGGATGCGGACATGCATGACTCACATGTTTTTACGTCAAAAGAGCTCCCGCGTGGTACGGGGGCTCTTTTGTGCGCTCAAATCACTGGCAATTTACTGTCAGACGTGGTATAATGGCTCTAAAAGCACCCATTTGGAGGTTTTTTATATGATGGACTACACCGAGCGCACACTCAGAAAGATAAACGGCTACAAAGGCGTCATAGTCGACGTCGATCTTGACAGGGTCTCCCTGCCCGACGGCAAGGAGGCGCTGCGTGAAGTCGTGTCTCATCCGGGCGGCGTCGGCATAATAGCAATAGACGGCGACGGCAGCGCGATATGCGTGCGCCAGTTCAGATACTGTTTCAGAGAGCACATGCTCGAGATCCCCGCCGGCAAGCTCGAGCACGGCGAGGACCCGATGGACTGCGCGGTGCGCGAGCTGTCGGAGGAGACGGGCATAAGCGCGGGGCACATCGTCCCCCTCGGCAGCATCTATCCCTCGCCGGGGTTCTGCCGCGAGGTGCTGTATCTCTACCTCGCTACCGAACTCAAACAGGGCGAGGCTCATCCCGACGCGGGCGAGTTCCTCGATATCGTGCGCGTGCCGTTCGGAGAGCTGGTGGACAAGTGCATGTCCGGCGAGATACGCGACGGCAAGACGGTCGCCGCCGCGCTGAAAGCAAAGATATACCTTGACACGCAAGGCGCCGGGAAAGAAATATGACCGCAGGAGTGTTGATATGAGCGCTGGTACCATACTTATAGTCGACGATGAAAAGGCCATAGTCGACATTTTGAAATTCAATCTGCAGAAAGAGGGCTTCAATACCCTCTGCGCCTACGACGGGCAGGAGGGCCTGCGCCTCGCGCGCGAGGCATCGCCAGACCTCATCCTGCTCGACGTGATGCTCCCCCACATCGACGGGTTCGAGGTGTGCCGCACGCTGCGCGCCGAGGGCGACAACGTGCCTATAATAATGATAACTGCCCGCGAGGAGGAGACCGACAAGGTGTTCGGCCTCGAGCTCGGCGCGGACGACTATATAACAAAGCCGTTTTCCCTGCGCGAGCTCGTCGCCAGAGTCAAGACCAATATGCGCCGCGCCCGCTCGGCCGAAACGCCGCGCGACGGCGGGGAGGTCATGCGCCGGCGCGATCTGCTCATAGACCTCGAGCGGCACGCGGTCTTCAAAAACGGCGAGGAGCTCGACCTCACGCAGCGCGAGTATGAGCTCATCAAATTCCTCGCGGCCGAGCCCGGCAAGGTCATATCCCGCCAGGAGCTCATGAGCGAGGTCTGGCAGTACGACTACTACGGCGACCTGCGTGCTGTCGACGTGGCCGTGCGCCGCCTGCGCGAGAAACTGGAGGACAATCCCGCCGAGCCTGAGTACGTCATCACCAAGCGCGGCGCGGGCTACTATTTTGCCGAATAAACGGGAACGGGAGACATATGAGACAGAGCCTCTATTCAAAGCTCGTCCTCGTCATGCTAGTGCTCATCCTGTCGCTCATGCTGGTCGTCGGTGTGTTCCTCGTCAAGAGCGTCGAGGACTTTTTCACACAGCAGTTCTACGAGCAGATGCAGACTGTTTTCGATGATCCGGCGCTCGCGGCCGACCTGCGCAGCGCCGCCAGGGGCGACGACGCGCCCGAGCGCATGTCTGAGATACTCAGCGCGTATTACGGGCAGCTCGGCATAGACTCGGGCACGAGAAATTTCTATATCCTCTCGTCTGGCGGCGAATACCTCGCCGGCAGTGAGAGCTCAGACTCCGTGAGCGGCCTCATCACGCCGAACGTGCTGTCCGCCATGAACGGGCACAACGGCTATATGAGCGATTCATCCTCGTCTTACATGGACGTGGCGCTGCCTGTGGACGAGGGCGACGGATATATTGTGTGGGTGCTCGACAACAAGCAGGTGTCGCAGCAGCTGGGGAACAATCTGGTTAACATAATATTGGCGGCGCTCGGCGTCGGCCTCTTTATATCGGTCATACTCAGCATGGTGCTGGCCCGCGCGCTCGTCACGCCTATCAGCCAGCTCACACGCGCGGCGCGCCGCGTCGCCGTCGGCGACTTCGACCACAAGCCCGAGAGCTCGGCGCGCGATGAGATAGGCACGCTCACGCGGACGTTCAACGAGATGGCCTCCCAGCTCGAGAGCACGCTCGACACGCTCAAGAAGAGCGAGGCCATGCGCCGCGAGTTTGTCGCCAACGTGTCGCACGAGCTGCGCACACCGATAACCAGCATAAGGAGCTATGCCGAGACGCTCAGCGACAGCATGGGTTCCATCCCGCCGGAGACCGAGCGGGACTTCCTCGGAGTGATCGTCACGGAGAGCGACCGCATGACAAAGATAGTCCAGGATCTGCTCACCCTCTCGCGCTTTGACGCCGAGAGCATAGAGTTCAAGTTTGAAGAGTTCTCGTTCGAGAAGTCCGTGCGCGACGTGTACAACGCCATGCTGCTCGAGGCTCAGCGCCATCATCACGACTTTGTCCTCAACATAAAAAGCGACCCCGGCATGATACGGGGCGACCGCGCGAGGATAGAGCAGGTAATCGTGAATTTCGTCTCCAACGCCATTAAATACACATCCGACGGCGGCCGCATACAGATGACTGCCGGCCGGGAGGGCGATGTCGTGTGGGTTTCGGTGCGCGACAACGGCATAGGCATACCGAAAGAGGATATTGACCATGTTTTCGAGCGATTTTACCGTGTCGACAAGGCCCGGTCGCGCGAATCGGGCGGCACGGGGCTCGGCCTGTCAATTGCGAGCGAGATAGTCTCGCGCCACAACGGCAAGATATCCCTCCAGAGCCGTCTCGGCAAAGGCACGACCATCACAATGGCGCTGCCGGTCGGAGGTGCCGCCAATGGATAAGCGCCGGCTCATCGAACAGGGCAAAAACGTCCTCATAGTCGCGCTCACGCTGAGCGCGCTGTACCTGTCGGGAGTGATAGGTACCATACAGGACTATGTCGCGGGCGACAGTATCGGCTCCGTCATCCAGCAGGAGGGCACCGGCGGCGCGCAGCACGAGCCCGGCCCGGCGGCCCAGCCGCTGGCCATGATGATAAGCCCGTCGGAAAACGCCCACCATGGAGTAAAATATGACGGCGACGCCCTGAGCGAGGTGTACGGATGGTTCACTGCCAGCCTCGGCGAGGCTCTCGGCTCGTCCGGAGAACCGGTCGAAGTCGGGCTCGACGACTGGGAGCGCGCCCTCAGCGGGCGCGGAGTGTTTTTCGACTACCTCTATCCGCAGTCGATGAGCACGCTGTCGAGCTGGCTCGGCACCGAAATCTCCTCAGGCGCCTCGACTCACACTTCGCGCAGGTTCTGCCTCGCCGTTGAGGACAGCGGCGTCGTGCTGTACTATATCCGTGACTACGACGGCAGTCCTTACAGATGCGAAACTGCGCTGAACGCCGAGCGCCTCGCCGAGCGTCTCGACGGCTATGCGCCGAACGGCGCGGTGTTTGCCTTTGAGCTCGGAAGCCGATATAGCGACATAGACCCGTACTATGCCATGCTCGAAGCCCTGCCGGAGGTTCCGGTGCTCGAGGCGTCGAATCCCCTGACCGAGGCCGACGTGCCATCCATACTGCCGTTGTTCGGCATAAGTGATCTTGTCGCGAGCAGCTACAGCGAGGACGACGGCACCGCCGTCTATATCGAGGGCGACAACAGCCTGCGCATCTCGCCGGACGGTGAGATAAAATTCAGCAGCGTCCGCCCGGACGAAGCGGCGGAACTCACAGTCGGCACAGGTGCGATAATCTCGAGAGCTTATTCGGTCGCATCTCAGCTCCCCCGTGGGCTGAACAGCTCTCTCCAGCTCACTCTGATACAGTATGACTGGGAGTCGGGGGAGTACACGGTCGCCTTTGACTATGTGGTCGACGGCGTGCAGGTCTGCTTCGGAGAGCGCCGCGGAGCCATGGTGTTCAAGTATACCGGCGAGGGGGAGCTCGTGGAGGCTGAGATCATATGCCGTTCCTACACGGAAAACGGCTCCCAGACGCCGATGCCGGAGCGCCAGGCTCTGTCGCTGGTATCGGAAGCCGGAGGCGGGGAGCCTATGCTCGCCTATGTCGACAGCGGGGCCGTGTCTCTCACATGGGTCATAAAACGCTGACAGGTGCAATATGGATACAGGAAAGATCAAAAACTTTGTCATATTGGTCCTCGCCGTGGCCAACTTGTTCCTCCTGTTCGTGTCCGCGTCGAACGCGGCGCGCGAGGCGGAGGTGCGCAGCGCGGCGAAGCAGGAACTCGTCGAGCTCTACGCACGCAACGGCGTGAGCCTGTCGGCCCCGCTGGATGTCTACGATGCGGCTCCGCGCGCCGTCGAACTCACGCGCAATATGGAGGCCGAGATGCGGATAGCCGAGGCGGTCATCGGCGAGTGCACCGTCGTCCAGCAGGGCGGCAACATCTATGTCTATAACGGCGCCCGGGGCGATGCGAGCTTCCGCGGCACGGGCGAGTTCGAGATGCTCCTCGACTACGGCGTGGCCGACATGAGCGGCGGCGCTGTGGATACGGCGTCGGGCATACTTGAGGATATGGGCATGGAGCGCGGCAGCTATACATACGAGGATGAGGGCGACGGCGAGTATATTGTTACCTTCAACTGCCGTTACAATGGCGTTGATGTGTATAACGCCAGGATAAGCTTTCTTTTTTACGGCGAAAGCCTTATGATGATATCCGGCAAGAGGGTGTTCGACGCGCCCGCGGCCTCGGACCAGTCCGAGGCGCTCTCGCTCGGGCCGGCGCTCGTGCGCTTCCTCGACGAGGCAGAGAGCAACGGCTATATCTTCACGGAGGTGACCGGAGCGGCGGCTGGATATGCGATGGAAGTCACCGTCTCGGGCGACTGCGCGCTCAGCCCCGTGTGGTACATCAATACCGACGCTGGAGACTACACGCTCAGCGCCGTGACGGGCAGATTGGTCACGATCGCATATTGATTTGCAATTTTTTCATTCCGGTGCTATAATAAATTGCTTTATGTTATGGTTATTATAGTTATAGGCTGCGCCGCGTGAGCGGGTGCGGCTGCATATAAAAACGGAAGGTGTGTCTTTTTGGACAGATATCTCATCAACGGCGGGAAAAAGCTGTACGGCGAAGTTGAGATCAGCGGCGCGAAAAACGCGGCTGTTGCAATGATCCCGGCCGCGCTGATGGTCGACGGGGTGTGCCGCATAGAAAACATGCCGCAGATCTCCGATACGGACATGCTCATGTCCATAATCTCCGCTCTCGGCGCAAAGATAAAGGTCATCGATCCCACGACTGTGGAGATCGACTGCCGCAGTGTGCACAACTGCGACGCCCCGTATGATAAGATGCGCAGGATCAGGGCTTCTTATTATCTCATAGGAGCCATGCTCGGCCGTTTCGGCTGCGCCAAGACGACCATGCCGGGCGGCTGCAACTTCGGCGTCCGCCCGATAGACCAGCACATCAAGGGCATGGTCGCGATGGGCGCGAAGGTCGAGGTCAAAAACGGCTTTGTCTACGCCGAGGCACGCGGAGGCCGCCTCAACGGCGCCAGGATATATCTGGATAAAGTCTCCGTCGGAGCGACAATGAATATCATGATAGCCGCCGTCATGGCGAGCGGCCGCACCGTGATCGAAAATGCCGCAAGGGAGCCGCATATCGTCGACCTTGCCAACTTCCTCAACTCCATGGGGGCGGATGTCCGCGGCGCCGGCACCGACACCATAAAAGTCAACGGCGTCGAGCGCCTGCACGGCGGGACTTACAGCATAATCCCCGACCAGATCGAGGCCGGGACATATATGATGGCCGTCGCCGCAGCCGGCGGCGAGGTGAGGATAAACAACATCATCCCCAAGCATCTCGAGTGCATCAGTGCAAAGCTCGTGGAGATGGGCGTCGATGTCGAGGAGCTCGAGGATGCCGTCATCGTCCGGCGCGAGGGGCCGCTGCGCCCCACCAATGTGAAGACCCTGCCGTATCCCGGCTTCCCGACGGACATGCAGCCCCAGATAAGCACGGCGCTGTGCTTCGCCAATGGGACGAGCTTTGTCACCGAGGGAGTGTGGGACAACAGATATAAATACGTCAATGAACTGCGCAAGATGGGCGCGAATATCGAGGTCTCCGGGCGCACCGCCGTCATAGAGGGCGTGCCGTGCCTCACGGGGGCGCCGGTCGCCGCGTGCGACCTGCGCGCCGGCGCCGCCATGGTGATAGCCGGCCTCTGTGCCAACGGCGTCACCGAGGTGGAGGACGTGCACTTCATTGAACGCGGATATGAGGACTTCACCGGCAAACTCATCAGGCTCGGCGCCGACATCACCGTCGTGCGCGACCCCGATGAGCCCGAAAAAGTCCCGATGTTTGCCGTATAATGCGCGCGGTCACTTTTGCGAGCGGCTCGGGCGGCAACTGCGCCCTGGTGAGCGACGGCGGCACGCACATCCTGATAGACGCGGGCATATCCATGCGCCGCATAACCGCGTCGCTGAAAGAGCTCGGGCTTTCAACCGGCGATGTGGCCGGAGTGCTCATAACGCATGAGCACCGCGACCATACCGCCGCTCTCGCTATGATGGCAAAGCGCGGCTGCCTGCGCGTGTTCGCTCCGCGCACGGTGGCGAATCACCTGTGCTGGGGCTCCGCCGATATGCAGAAGATCATAAGCGTCATCCCGGCCGGTGAGCCGTTCATGCTGGGCGGGCTGAGCGTCACCGCTTTCCGCACCAGCCATGACACCGATGAGAGCGTGGGCTACCGCATATCGGGCAGCGCCGAGTTCGGCTTCTGTACCGACACCGGCTGCGTCACAGAGGATATGCTCAGAGCGCTGCGCGGAGTCGACGCCGCGGTGATAGAGGCAAATCACGACGAGGACATGCTGCGCTGCGGCAGCTACCCTTACCAGCTCAAGCGCCGTATCCTCTCCGACAGGGGGCACCTGTCGAACGAGGCGAGCGCCCGCCTCGCCGCTGAACTCTGCTCCGCCGGAGCGGGCAAGCTCATCCTGGCGCACCTCAGCCGGGAGAACAACCGGCCGGACGCCGCGCTCAGGACGGTGAGCGAGCACCTCGCACGGCGCGGACTGTGCCCTGAGATTGTAGTCGCGCCGGAGAACGGGCTCTGTTCCGTCGAATTTGAGGGGAGGGAGCGCTCGTGCTGGCCGTCAGGGTCGTCTGCTGCGGCAGGCTGAGGGAAAAGCATTACATAGAGGCCATGCGCGAGTATGAAAAGCGCCTTGGCGCGCTCTGCCGCTTCGAGGTGTGCGAGCTCCCCGAGCAGCGGCTGGGCGACTCGCCGTCGCGCGCCGAGATAGACGCGGCGCTCGAGCGCGAGGCTGCGCTGATCGAAAAGCAGATCGAGCCGGGGGCATATGTGTGGGCGATGTGCGTCGAGGGGCGCGCTCTCTCGAGCGAGGAGCTCGCGGGCGAGATCGCCGGGCTCGCCGTGCGCGGCAGGAGCAGGCTCTGCTTCATCATAGGGTCGTCTTTCGGCCTGGCCGGGCGCATAAAGCGCATGGCGGACGAGCGGCTGTCGATGTCGAGAATGACGTTTCCGCATCATCTTGCGCGCGTGATGCTCACGGAGCAGATATACCGCGCGTTTATGATAAATTCAGGTTCAAAATATCACAAATAGACGAGGTGACCATACCATGTGGTGTCCGAACTGCGGAGGAGATTACGGCGAGGGCGAGCGATGCCCCGTCTGCGGAACCAGAGGCACAGAGACCCCGAAAGCCGAGTGGGGCGGCGACAGCGATCTTGAGGCGGCCATGAAATGGCCGAGGGGAGACGACGGCGAACCGGAGACTCCCGCCTTTCTCGCGCATTGCAGCTGTTTGAATATGGAGGATGTCCTGATGACGAACCTCCTCATGGCGTATGATATACCTGTTATAAAAAACTATTGTGAGAACGGCTCGTTCGGCCGCATAGTCATCGGCGTATCCGGCAGCGGGGCCGACCTGTATGTGCCGGCGAGCAGGCTGGAGGAAGCCTCGCGTCTTGTAAAAGGAGAAGAGCTATGAACTATATGCAGGAGTATCAGCACTGGCTCGACAGCCCATCCCTCAGCAACTCTGAGTGGGAGGAGCTCAAGGCCATATCCGGTGATGAAAAGGAGATCGAGAGCCGCTTCTATGCACCGCTCGAATTCGGCACGGCGGGGCTGCGCGGCGTGATGGGCATGGGGCTGCACCGCATGAACGTGCATGTCGTGCGCCATGCGACCCAGGGCTTTGCCAGCGTCATCGCCGCCGAGGGCGGCGAGGCCATGCGCCGCGGGGTCGCCATCTGCTATGACTGCCGCAACCACAGCGAGGAGTTTGCCCGCGAGGCCGCCGCCGTCATGGCCGGCAACGGCATACATGTCCGCATTTTCGACGCCATGCGCCCCACGCCGGAACTCAGCTTTGCCGTCATCCACTACGGATGCACCGCCGGGCTCAACATCACCGCGAGCCACAACCCCAAGGAGTACAACGGCTACAAGGTCTACTGGTCCGACGGGGCCCAGCTCCCGCCTCAGCACGCCGACGCCATAGCCGACGCCATGGCGCACAACGACATATTCAACGGCATAAAATACATGCCGTTCGACGAGGGCGTGCAGAAGGGATACATCACTTTCATGGGCGCCGAGTGCGACGAGGAGTTCCTCAAGTGCGTCATGTCACAGGCCATAGACCCGGACGAGGTCGCCCGCGTGGCCGACGACTTCAAGATCGTTTACACCCCGTTCCACGGCACGGGATATAAGCTCGTGCCGGAGGCGCTGCATCGCCTCGGCATGAAGCACGTCATCCCCGTGCCTGAGCAGATGGTCATAGACGGCAATTTCCCCACGGTTGTGAGTCCGAACCCCGAGAATCCGGAGGGGTTTGAGCTCGCCGTGAAGCTCGCCAAGGAAGTCGGCAGCGATCTCATCATAGGCACGGACCCGGATGCCGACCGCGTCGGCGTCATGGTCCGCGGCAGGGACGGGGAGTACCAGTGCATAACCGGCAATCAGATGGGCGTCCTTCTGCTCGACTACATCATCGAGGCCCGCCGCGCCAACGGCACTCTGCCCGAAAACGCCGCCGCGCTCAAGACCATAGTCACCACCGAGATGGCCGCCGAGATCTGCGAGCGCCAGGGCGTGCACATGGACGAGACTTTCACTGGCTTCAAGTTCATGGCCGAAAAGCTCGCTGAGTATAAGCGCGACGGCTCCTATCAGTACCTGATGGCCTATGAGGAGAGCTACGGCTATATGATGGGCGACTACGTCCGCGACAAGGACGCCGTCACCGCCACCATGATGATAGCCGAGATGGCGGCGCACTATTTTGAGCGCGGAATGACGCTCGCCGACGCGATGGAGAGCCTCTATGAGAAATACGGCCACTTTGCCGAGAGGACGCTCAATCTCGTCATGCCCGGCCTCGACGGCCTTGAGAAGATGAAAAACCTCATGAGTTCCCTGCGCTCGGCCCCGCCCAAGACCATCGCGGACACCGAGGTGATAAGGCTCAGGGACTATCAGGACGGCACGATAACCGTACCGGAGATAGGCGTCGTCGGCAGCACGGATATAAGCGGGTCGAACGTGCTCTATTTTGACATGGCCGACCGCTGTTCCTTCATCGTCCGCCCGTCGGGCACCGAGCCTAAGATCAAGGTGTATATCCTCGCCCGGGGAGACGACGAGCAGACCTGTCTTGCCGCCGTCGAGAAATACTCCAATTACGCGCTGGAACTCGGGAAATAAAGCCCAAACTGCACCGAAGAGCGCCCTTTTGGGGGCGCTCTCCGCTTTTTTGAAACTTTTTTGAGCTCAAAAACGTCGAAAAGCAGAAAAAGGAGGCGTTTATGAAAAAAACGGCAATAATAACGCTGATTTTCGCCCTGATGCTCTGCATCCCTGCGCTGGCGGCCGAGGGGGCCGTCGCCGTCGTGGGGGCAGACCTGTCCGAAGCGGAGATCGAGAGCGTCTATGACATGTTCGGCCTTGAGCGCGGGTCCGTGGAGGAACTCACGATCACGAACAGACAGGAGCGCGAGTACCTCGAGGGCATGGTGCCCGAGGAGCAGCTCGGTACGCGCAGTATATCCTGCGTGCTCGTCTCGCCGTCGGACAGCGGGCTCGACGTGAGCACGGAGAACATCACATGGTGCACCGACGGCATGTTCCTCAGCGCGATGAGCACCGCGGGCATGGAGGACGTGTCGGTCATCGCCGCGGCGCCGTTCGAGGTGTCAGGCACGGCGGCGCTCGCCGGCATATTCATGGCCTACGAGGACATGACGGGCGCGGTTCTGACTGACGAGGCAAAGCTTGCCGCGGCGGCCGAACTCACGACCACGGCCTCGCTCACGGGTGAACTCGGCGACGGGGTGCTCTCCATGATAACGGAGCTCAAGCTCATAATAGACGACCTCGAGGGCATGAGCGACTCAGAACTCACGGCCAAACTCGACGAGCTGGCCGGCGAGATAGGCATAGAACTCAACGACTTTCAGCGCGAGCAGCTAGTTGAGCTCTGCCGCCGTTTTGAACAGCTCGACACCGACGCCCTCGCCGACAAGGTGAGCGCCATAAAGGACAAGCTTGCCGACATGGGGGAGCTCAAGGAGAAAGCCGTGTC
>CAJFRI010000026.1 GCA_904419385.1 Candidatus Heteroscillospira lomanii | reverse complement strand
GCTGTCTTTGCTGATGCCGATGACGACGGCGTTTTTGCCCTCAAAGCTGCCGTAGCTCTGCGCGAAAGCGCAGGCCTGACGGGTGCAGCCCGGGGTGTTGTCCCGAGGGTAGAAATAGAGCACGACTTTCCTGCCGAGAAAATCAGAAAGTCTGACGGGATTGCCGTTTTTGTCGGGGAGGGTGAAATCAGGGGCTTTTGTTCCGGTCTCAAGCATGGCATATTTTCTCCTTTACGGTTTGATGGCGACTTTCATGACACCGCCGCGGCGGTTTTCAAAGAGGTCGTATGCGCGCTCAATGTCGCGCAGGGGATAGGTATGGGTGATAAGCGGCGTGGTGTCTATTCTGCCGGAGGCGATGAGGGCGAGAGTTTCGGCGCACTTGCATCCGTCGACGCCGCCTGTCTTGAATGTGAGGTTTTTGCCGTACATGTCGGGCAGCGGCAGGATCTGCGCACTGTCGTACATGGCGACTATGGTGACCACGGCGTTTGGCCGCGCAAGTTCCCAAGCCATACGGAAAGTGTCCGGCGTGCCTGCGACTTCGAGTACAGAGTCAGCCCCGCCGTGTTCGCTGTATCTGCGCACGGTATCGGCAGCCGTATCGGGCGTCGCGGTGATCACATCAGGGTAGTGCCGCCGCACAAAAGCGATGCGCTCCGCGTCGCGGTCGCAGACTATGATGCGGCCCGGATTTTTCAGGAGGGCGCATTGGAGGGTGCAGATCCCGGTGGGGCCCGCGCCGATGATGAGCACTGCGCTGCCGGGTTCTATCCCGGCAATGCCGGCGGCCCAGTAGCCTGTGGCGAGCACGTCGCCGACAAAAAGGGCCTGTTCATCGCTGACGCTGTCCGGTATGCGTGTCAGGCCCTGGTCGGCATACGGCACGCGGACATACTCGGCCTGCCCGCCGTCTATGCGGCAGCCGAGCGCCCATCCGCCGCTCGGGTCCGTGCAGTTGTTGACCCAGCCGCGTCGGCAGAAGAAGCACTCCCCACAAAACGTCTCCACATTGACGGCAACACGGTCGCCGGGGAGGACCGTTTTCACGGCGGAGCCTGTCTCCTCCACAATACCGACAAGCTCGTGTCCGACTGTGACTCCGGGCACGGCACGCGGCACAGAACCATGCTTTATGTGCAGATCGCTCGTGCATATGCTCGCGAGCGTCACGCGGACGACCGCATCGCGCTCGCTGAGCAGGGTGGGCCTGGGCTTGTCGAGCAGGGCGAACCTGCCGGGGCCGGTATATGTATAGGCAAGCATTTTTACCACCTCACTGCAATTATACCGGCAACGCTGATGAAAAGCAATCGTTTGTCTTTGCCGGAGCGGGTGTTGCGAAGCAGCTCTCCTGAGGGACTGCGTTTACATTAAGTACGGCGCTATGTATCGCGCATTGAGAAAAACGCGCTGGAAAAACTCAGGGAGGTGCTGGAAAAATGACGGCGGACGCCGGCTCGTGAGAGCTGGCGTCTGTTTTGTGAACGAAATGTCAATACATCCAATTGCCGCTTGACGATTTTGTGTAAAAGGACTATAATAATGATATTTTGGCGCCGCTATACCCCATGCCGGGAGGTGCGCCGGAAAAATATCGAGGAGGACACATGTACAACATCATAGAGACATTTGGCAAAACGGTGCAGGACATGTGCGGCCGGAACCCTGATTCGGCACGCAGGCTGCTGCGCCTCGGATATCATGCTAAGAATCTTCAGCTCAAGTTCGCCCCCGGCCACCTGCACCACGCGGCCCAGATGGCGGCGATTGAGACAACTACATCGATGGTGGCGCCGCTGGATCATCCGGATGACTCCGTTATGGTCAGTATTTTCACGCCGTGCGAGATGCTCCAGGTGTTTGGGCTCCACCCGTATTGCTGCGAGGGACTCGGAGGCTTCCTCTCGGGCGCCGGCGCCGAGAAGGCGTTCCTTGACTACGCTGAGAGCGAGGGCCTGCCGGAGACCTTCTGTTCATACCACAAGGTGTTCATCGGCGCGGCCGAGCGCGGGCTTATGCCCAAACCGCGTTTTGTGGTGAGCACCAGCCTCGCCTGCGATGCGAATATGCTCACTTTCCGCCGTATGGCCAAGCACTATGATGTGCCGCACTTTGTCATCGATGTGCCGTATGAGCAGGACGGAGATGCCGTCGACTATGTCGCCGGGCAGCTCAGGCAGCTCAAGAGCTTTCTCGAGGAGCATACGGGCAAAAAGCTCGATGAGGACGCACTGCGCGAGCATGTTGAGCGCGGCCAGCGCAGTATGGATAATTTTGAAAAGTATATGGAGATGCGCGCAGACAGGCAGATCCTCGGCGATCTCACAGGCGAGATGTTCTCAGCGTTTGCCCTGCACACGCTGCTTGGCACAGAGGAGACGGAACACTACACCGAGGAATGCATCAGAATCGCTGAGAGTGCACCTCCGGCCTCGGGAATAAGGCTCGTCTGGATGCACACGAGCCCGTTCTGGGTGAAGGAGCTGCGCCAGCTCACCGACTTCAATCAAAACTTGCAGGTCGTCGGCTGCGACATGTGCTTCGAGGGACTCATGCAGACGGATGTGAGCGACCCTTATAAGGCAATGGCCCGGCGCCTCGTGTACTCCACTTTCAACGGCCCCGTCTCCCGCCGCATAGACCGCGGCATAGAGGAGGCGCGCAGGCTCAACGCCGACGGCATCGTGTGGTTCTGCCACTGGGGCTGCAAACACACGCTCGGCGGCGCGCAGCTCGCAAAAAAGCGCTTTGAGGAGGCGGGCTTCCCGTGCCTCATCCTCGACGGCGACGGCTGCGACCGCAGCCACGGCGGAGAAGGCCAGATGGCGACGCGCATCGAGGCCTTCATCGAGATGCTCGGCCAGGATAAGGAGGCAGTCAACCTGTGAGCGTGACACACTACATCTGCAAATATACCCCGGTGGAGCTGCTCGAGGCGTTTGGCGGCGAGTGCGCCATACTCAACCATATGCCGGACAACTTTGATCTCAGCGACCAGGTGAGCCACCTCAATCTCTGCGGCTTTGGCAAGGCCCTGCTCGAGGCTGTCATGGAGGGTAGCGTAAAGGAGCTGGTGCTCGTCAACTGCTGCGACACCATACGCAGCGCGTACGATGTGCTGCTGGAGTACGGGAAGCTGGATTTCCTGTTTATGCTCGACATACTGCACACCGGAGGCGAGTGCTCGCGTGAGCGCACCAGCCGTGAGCTCAAACGCCTCGCCAAGGCTTACGGCGAGTATAAAGGCACGCAGTTCGACTATAAAAAGTTCGCCGCTGCCTTTGCCCCCAGGCCGAGGCCGGACGGCCCCTATATAAGCGTGCTCGGCGGCAGGGTGGGCGACGAGCTCTTTGCCATGATGGAAAAGACCATGCCCATGCAAGTGCAGAATGACACCTGCGCCAACAACCGTTCCGTCTCTGCGCCGGAGGCCGAGCTGCCTTTCGACGAGCTCATGGACTGGTATGCGGGGGAACTCCTCGGCCAGATGCCGTGCATGCGCATGACCGATATCACCGGGCGCAAGCAGCTCTACAATGACCCCAATCTCAAGGCTGTCATATACCATACGGTCAAGTTCTGCGATTACTACGGATTTGAATATTCCGACCTGCGCCGTCAGGTGACCGTTCCGCTCCTGAAGCTGGAATCGGACTACACGATACAGAGCAGCGGGCAGCTGCTCACTCGACTGGAGGCTTTTGCCGAGAGCATTGCCCCGGAAAAGACGATCAGAAAGGGGAAGACCAGGAACATGAACGGGAAAGGACTCTATGCCGGCATCGACAGCGGCTCGACGAGCACTGATGTCGTCATTCTGGATAAGGACCGCAATATAGTCGCCCAGGCCATACTGCCGACAGGCGCCGGCGCCGCCGCCGGAGCCGACAGGGCGCTCGATGAGGCGCTCAGACAGGCCGGACTCACCCGGGATGACATCACTGCCACCGTCACCACGGGCTACGGCCGCACAGCCATAGATCTCGGCGATCAGTCGATAACTGAGATCACCTGCCATGCAAAGGGCGCGTTTTTCCTCGACCCGACCGTGCGCACCATCATAGACATCGGCGGGCAGGACAGCAAGGTCATCCGCATAGACGACGCGGGCAACGTCGTGAACTTTGTCATGAATGACAAGTGCGCCGCCGGCACCGGACGCTTCCTCGAACTTATGGCTCGCACGCTTGAGATATCGCTCGAAGAGATGAGCGACATAGGCCTCGACTGGAAAGAGGACGTCACCATATCCAGCATGTGCACGGTGTTTGCGGAGTCGGAGGTCGTCTCCCTGATCGCGCAGAACCGCACTCCGGCCGACATAGTCCACGGCCTCAACCGCTCCGTCGCCACAAAGACCTGCTCGCTCTGCCGCAGGGTGAAAGGCGAGGAGAACTACATGATGACCGGAGGCGTGTCGAAAAACAAGGGCGTTGTCGCCGAGATCGAGAAGATACTCGGCGTGAAGCTGCACATCTCCGAAAAAGCCCAGCTAAACGGCGCGCTCGGCGCCGCTCTCTTCGCGCTGGAGATGTAAGCGGGCAGATAAAGCAAAGGAGTGAGCCATGAGGCTCACTCCTTTTTATTCTCCGAAATCCATATTTGCATATATGAACTCCATGCGCTCGTCGGGGAAGTGCTCGTCGAAGAACTCATCGACGGCGCTGCTCGCCGTGCCGCCGTGTATGCGCTCAGACCAGCGGTCGACCGCAAAGAGGCTCATCACGCAGTTGAACACCATGAACAGCGTGAGCGCCCAGGTGAACACGCGGCCGAATTTGTTGGGTATCTTCAAAATGATCTGGGCTATGCGGGGGTATATGCTCTTTATCCACATGACGCCAAGGAATCCCCAGAATATTGAATAGAGCAGACAGATGCGCCCGTTCAGATTGAAAGGCATGTTGCTGTAGTCCCATGAAGTGGAACCGAAAGCCGTCTCCTGTGCCCAGGAGAGGACATATTCGACGACGCTGCCGACCAGCATGCCGCCGAGGAACGAGATGGACGAGCTGCGGTTGCGGTAGCGGTACAGCGCGAGCGTCATCACGACGGCGCCGAGACCGTATACAGGGTTGAAAGGTCCGTAGACAAGCCCTGCTCGGCTCTCTATATAGCCGTTGCGGAAGAGGCACCAAAGCATCTCTATGATTACTCCGGCGAAGCTGCCGGCTATGAAGATGAGGGCGACCTTGTAGAAATTCACGCCGGTTGCAAAACTGTCGCTGCGCTCCTCCTCCAGGTCGATGACAGAATTGGCCGGCGGATGCTTGAATATCACACGCCGCTGCGAGCTCTCTTTGCCCTCGCGCAGACGTGTGCTCAGCTCGTCCGCCTTGTCGAACGACCAGGTGAGCGCCTGCCAGAGGCGGAGCCCGGCCTCCCTGAGAGTCTCGACTTCCTGCTTTACGTCATCCTGGAGCTCTTTCTGCTCGATCTCGGACAGGTTCTGCTGGTCTGCCAGCCTGTCGTAGTACTCGTTGTATTTTATGTCCTGAGCCTTTTCAAAATCGAGTATCTCCTGTGCGTATTGCAGAAGATCTTTTTTCTCCATAGAACACCTCCCGGCAATTTTTGCTATGCAGCATGAGTTGATTTTAGCACAGGCCGGCACGCACGGCAATAGCCTGCAAAAAAATGGAACGCCGCACCCAGGGAGGGTGCGGCGTGGGTACTGTAAAATTCAGACGGCGTTCTGTTCAACACGCTTGAATATGCGCGACAGCGTTATCACGGCTGCAATGCCGAGCACGAGCTCAGCGCAGAACTGGGCGTATGCCAGGCCGTAAAGAGGAGCAAAGTAGTTGAGTATGAACAGGGCGGGTATCTCGAGCACGATCTTGCGCATGATGGCGAAGGTGAGCGAGTAACGCCCGAGACCGATCGCCTGATAGACGCCGACGCCGAGGAAATCGATAGCCAGAAACGGCAGGCCGAGGCAGAAGCCGCGCAGGAAACGTGAGCCGTAGTCTATGATGGTCTGATTGTCCATGAACAGCGACACGAAGAAGCCGGGGGCGGCAAAGTAGATGGCAGCGATGGTGACCATGAGGCAGAGAATTGACTTTGCAGAAAAAGTGACGGCGTGTTTCATTCTCTTGGCGTTGCCGGATGCATAGTTATAGCTCACCAGCGGCATGATGCCCTGCCCCAGGCCCTGGGAGACATACATTGGGATCATGTAGATTTTGTAGGAGATGCCCATGGCGGCGACGGCGTTTGCCCCGTAGGCCGATGTGAAATTGTTCAGTATGGTCATGCCGGTGACGTTGAGCAGGTTCTGTATCGAGGCGGGCACTCCGACGGCAAACACGCCGAAGACGATGGAGCGGCGCAGGCAGAACTTGCGCGGGTCGACGCAGACATAGGTCTTGCCGCGGCGCACGAAGAGGAGCGCAAAGAAATAGAGGCAGGCGAAACAGTTGGACAGGAATGTCGCGAGCCCGGCGCCGGCGGCGCCCATGTCGAAGCCCCAGGGAAGGACGAATATCGGGTCGAGCAATATGTTCAGCAGGCAGCCGCTCATAGTGCCTATGCTTGCGTGCATGGTCGAGCCTTCGGAGCGGACAAGATAGGCCATGACGACGTTGAGTATGGCCGGAGCAGCGCCGAATGTGACCGTCCATTTGAGATACTCGGCAGTTGCCTGAGAGGTGGTGCTGTCGGCTCCTACAATGGTGAGCAGAGGAGCTTTGAACACTGTGCAGCCGAGGGAGAACAGCAGGCTGAAGATCAGCGAGCAATAGAAGCCGAAGGCTGAGCTGCGCGAAACCGTGTCGAAATCGCGCCGGCCGAGCGCACGGCTCATCATGCTGGAGCTGCCGACGCCGAAGAGGTTGTTCACCGCGTTGAACGCGAGCAGCACGGGGGCGGAGAGGGTGACCGCGGCGTTCTGCACGGGGTCGTTGAGCATGCCGACGAAATATGTATCGGCGAGGTTGTACAGGACCATGACGAGCGAGCTCAGTATCGTCGGCACGGCGAGCTTGGCGACTGCCGACGGGACCGGCGTGCGCTCGAACAGCTCGAGTTTCTTTTCATCCATCATTTTACCCAGCACCTGCCTGAACAGAACGCCGCGCCGGACTTGAGGTCCGATGCGGCATAAATAATTTATAAAGATTTAACTTAATAATAGCATATTTGTCAGAAAAATCAAGAGCATAGACGTTATATCTTCAGCCTGGCGGCCAGTGCCTGGGCGGCAAAACCGGTGAAAGCGCCGGTCACAACGGCTGAGATCATCAGCGCGGGCAGATAGGCGAAGACGGCGAGCGTGCCCATCACAACAGCTGCAACGGCGAGCTGGCCTATATTGTGGCATATCGCGCCGCAGACCGAGGCTATCCAGATCTGTTTGTCTGAGAGTATTTTCGAGAGCAGCAGCGTGACGGCGATGCAGAGCGCGCCGCCGCCGAGGCTGTATATCATCGACACGGCGGTGCCGGTGAAGAGGCTGCCGAGGACTATGCGGCACACGAGTATCAAAACAGCGTCGGCCGCGGTCATGGTAAATGCGGCGTAGACCGTGATTATATTGGCGAGTCCCAGTTTTATGCCGGGGATGGGCACGGGGACCGGTATGTAAGACTCGACGACGAAGATGATGAGGGCGACCGTCGTGAGCAGGGCGAGTTTTGTGAGGCGCTTCGTCTCCATGGCTCACCCCGAGACGGTGTCTACCCCGGAGGGGTCTGCTGCGTTTTCGATCTCTATCATCAGGCGGTTCGGCAGGCAGACTATGGGCCTGAGGCTGTTTGAGATGCTGCCGGTGTTTATGCACACATGGTCGGGGCAGCTCGCGTCGACGACGCTGATGGCTCCGCGCTCGACCAGTATGGTGTTGTATCCGCCGGTCGGGGCCTCGATGCTGAAAGTGTATTCATCACGGACCTCGCCGAGGTCTATGCGCTGTATCTCGACGCCGTCCTGGGTGATGACGGCGACAGTCCCGCCGGCAGAGCGGGCGAAAAAGAGCACCATGAGCGAGCTCACGAGTATCAGCAAGGCAAATGCCGCGAGCCAGAAGCGCGACGAGCGCAGCAGCTTTTTGACGTTCAATGTACCACCTCCACGGTGTATACGCCCTCGTAGCCGCTCGAGAGCTCAAAACAGTCCTCGAGCCCGGGGGTGATGTAGATGTGTCCGTTCTCGGTGAGCAGGAGCATGTCGAAATCACCGCCGGATTTGCGCCAGAAGTCGAACGACTCGTTGACGCCCATGACGAAAGTTGCCGTTGAGAGACCGTCGCAGACAAGGCCGTCGTCCCCGACTATGGTGGTGGAGATTACGCCGCTGTCGGCGGGGTAGCCCGTGTAGGGATCGAGGATGTGCCAATAGGTCTTTCCGTCTTCGACGAAATAGCGGTTATAGCCGCCGGAGGTGACTACGGATTTATCCGTGACGGAGATGACGCCGAAGTAGTTCTCGGTGTCGTTCGGGTCCTGCACGCCTATGCGCCAGGGCTCGCCGTCGGGGCTCGCTCCGACTGCGCGCACGTTGCCGCCGAGATCGAGGATGGCGGAAGTGATGCCCGCGTCCTCGAGTATGCCGGCCACGAGATCGCCCGTGTATCCCTTGGCGACGCTGCCCAGGTCGATCTGCATGCCGGGCGCGAGGGTGACGGTGCTGCCGCCGACCTGCACATCGCGGTAGTCGACCCTGCGCAGAAGCTGTTGTATCTCGTTGTAGCTGGGCACGCGGTAGCCGCCCTCGGAATCGGTGAAGCCCCAGGCACGCAGGACGGGATAAATTGAGATGTCGAGATTGCCGTTTGTCCCGGCGCAGACGTCGAGCGCGCGGGAGATGATCTCGGCTGTATCGGCGGAGACGGCCGTGGGCGTGTCGGACGTGGCGTTTATGAGATATATCTCGCTGTTTTCGTCCGTGACCGATATGCGCGACTCGAGGTCGTTTATCGCGCCGGCGGCATCGGCCAGGGCGGCGTTTGCCGTCTCAGCATCGGCCGAATAGGCGCGCAGGCTCATCACGGTGTCCATTGCGTAGACATAGCTGTCGTATTCCTCGAGCGCGCTCCCGCCGCCGGAAGGGCTGAGGGCGAGCGGCACTATTATCACGGCGGCGATGATGGCCAGTGCTATGACTGTCAGGACGGCTTTATTCTTCATAATAATCGAGCTCCGGAGTGACGAATGATTTGTGGATATAAGCGCAGATGACGGCGAACGCGGCGACCATGGCGACGGCCCCGACCGCCATGGGCAGCAGGAACACTCCATTTATATACGCATAGTAGCCGAGCAGGCTTCCGAACAGGCAGAGCACACAGGCCGGAAAGCTTGCCGGCGAGACGAAGGCCAGCGCGAGCGTCAGCACGTCGGCGAGATAGAAGTAGCGCTCGTGCATATACGGCAGGAAGAGCGGGATGCCGAGCGCGAGGAGGACGGCAAAGCCGAACACAGTGCCGAGCGTGGTGCTGCGGTAGCGCGCGACTGTCCACAGCATGGTCGTGTATACGAGGCCGACGGCGAGCGCTATGCCGATGTATTCGGCGTAGTCGAGCCAGAGGGCGCTGTAATTATACGGTATGAATGCATAGATAGACGCACTGTTGTAGTTGAGCACGCCTGTCGCCCCGTCGACCTGGCGCAGATAGATCGTGAGCGCATCGCCTATCGGGTGTCCGAGCAGGATCCCCGGCAGGAGAGTTGCGACGAACACGGCGGGGAAGACCCAAACGTCGCGCGCCCTCACCAGCCCCGTGAGCAGCAGCACACCGAATATGGGCAGGAAAAACACTGCCTGCACTTTAAACGAGAGCGCGAGCGCCGCAAAAGCGAGAGACAGCTTGCTGCGCCCGTTGAGCGCGTGATACAGGGATATGACGCAGAACGCGGCAAATATGCTGTCGCACTGGCCCCACCACGCGCTGTTGAGCGCTACAGTCGGCAGGAACATGGCGGCGAGAAATGCAGCGCGCTGTCTCGCGATGGAGTCGGTGAAGAAAAACACTATGCGCCCTATACCCCAGGCGAGCACCACGTCGAATATGATCGACAGGTATTTGATGAGATACAGGTCGTCTATGGGGATGTAGGAGAAGAGCGCCAGGAAATAGAGGTACGGCAGGTTGTAATTGCCGACTATGTCCGCGATGCCGGCAAAACCGCCGTTGTCGCGGAAGTACTGCACCCAGACGGACAGAAAGTTTGTGTAATCGTCGGTCACGCTGTCGAGCAGGAACACCCTCACGGCGAAAGCCGCTGTCAGCGCGGCGACCGTGCTGAAAACTGAAGCCGCTGAGGTGAAAAATCCCTCGCGGCAGACGACTGCGCAGGCGCCCAGAAATATGAGCAGGAACAGCGCCATGGAGATGAGCGTCATCACGGACCCTCCGGTGGATTTGAAATGTACAAGCAAGTATAACATAACGCGCCATACATTTCAATTCGCCCAGACATAAAAAACAAGGCGGGGAGAAAACTCCCCGCCTGAAAAAATCGAAAAATACCGGAAAACAAGCCTTGACAGGCATAAAAGATAATGGTATAATAGCTTGCTATTTAAATCCACTAATGGAACAGTATCCCACTTTCAATGTGAGCTTATTGTACCAGATTTACAGGAAAAATCAACAGGGCTGGCGGATTATTTTACAACTCCGCCGGGCGTATCGATCATTACAGCAAGGAGTGAAGGATAAGTGCCAAAAGACGTCAGCTACGGCAAGACTGTGCGTAAGAGCTTTGCCCGCACCGAGGAGCTGCAGGACATGCCGAACCTGCTCGAGGTTCAGAAGAGTTCCTACAAATGGTTCCTTGAAGAGGGGCTGCGCGACGTGTTCAAAGACGTCGCAGCCATAACCGACTATTCGGGCAACCTCGAACTCAGCTTCGTGGACTACTCCATGGACGAAAAGCCCAAGTACTCCGTCAAGGAGTGCAAGGCGCGCGACACGAACTATGCGGCCCCGCTCAAGGTCTATGTCCGCCTCCGCAATAAGGAGACCGAGGAGATCAAAGAGCAGGAGATCTTCATGGGCGATTTCCCGATCATGACAGAGGGCGGCACTTTCATCATCAATGGCGCCGAGCGTGTCATTGTCTCCCAGATAGTCAGGAGCCCCGGCGTTTACTTCGATAAGCGCACGGACAAGACCCAGACCTCCGTTTACAGCACGACCGCCATCCCGTATCACGGCGCGTGGCTCGAGTATGAGACCGACCTCAACGACGTGTTCTATGTCCGCATAGACAAAAACCGCAAGCTGCCGATCACCTGGCTGCTCAAGGCCGTCGGCGTCTACCGCCCCGACAAGCCCTATACCTGGCTCAGCTGCACCGACACGATAGTCGGCGCCACCACCGACGAGCAGCTCAAGGCCGTGTTCTATGATGACGAGCGCATCCTCGCCACTCTCGAGCGCGACACCTGCCGCACACGCGAGGAGGCCCTGCTCGAGATCTACCGCAAGCTCCGCCCCGGCGATCCCCCGACCGTCGACAGCGCCGAGAGCCTGCTTGACGGCCTGTTCTTCGACCGCCGCCGCTATGACATAAGCACTGTCGGCCGCTATAAATTCAACAAGAAACTCTCGCTCTATCCGCGCATAGCCGGCTTCAAGCTCGCCATGCCCGTCTGCGACCCGCTCACGGGCGAGATCATTGCCGACGCCGGGACCGTCGTCACCCGCGAGATGGCGGAAGAGATCTCGCGCCGCGGTGTTATCGACGTGTACCTCGAGCTCGAGGGCGGCAAGAATGTGAGAGTGTTCTCCAACGGTATGGTCGCTCTCAAGGATTTTGTCGATTTCGACCCCGCCGAGATCGGCGTGAAAGAGAAAGTCCGCTTCATCATCCTCCGCCAGCTGCTCGAGCAGTACTCCGGCGAGGAGCTCAAGCAGGCCATCGCCGACAATATCGACGACCTCATCCCCAAGCACATCATCGTCGACGATATCTTTGCCTCCGTCAACTACCTCAACTGCCTGGCTCACGGCATAGGCGAGAAGGACGACATCGACCATCTCGGCAACCGCCGCATGAGGAGTGTCGGCGAGCTGCTGCAGAACCAGTTCCGCATCGGATTTTCCCGCATGGAGCGCGTCATCCGCGAGCGCATGACTCTGCAGGACCTCGACATCGTCACCCCGCAGAGCCTCATCAATATCCGCCCGGTAACGGCTTCCATCAAGGAGTTCTTCGGCTCCAGCCCGCTGAGCCAGTTCATGGACCAGACGAACCCCCTCGCCGAGCTCACGCACAAGCGCCGCATGTCCGCCCTCGGACCCGGCGGCCTGTCGAGAGAGCGCGCGAGCTTCGAGGTGCGCGACGTCCACTACAGCCACTATGGCCGCCTCTGCCCGATAGAGACGCCTGAGGGCCCGAACATCGGCCTTATCTCCTATCTCTCCAGCTATGCGAGAGTTAATGAATACGGCTTCATTATCGCCCCCTACCGCCGCGTTGAGAAAGGCACCTGCCGCGTGACCGACGAGGTCATGTACCTCACCGCAGACCAGGAGGACGAGTACATCGTCGCCCAGGCGACCGAGCCGCTCGATGAGAACGGCTGCCTCGCAAACAAGCGTATCATCTGCCGCCACCGCGACGAGATCGTCGAGGTCGACCGCGAGAGAGTCGATCTCATGGATATCTCCCCGCGCATGATGGTCTCCATAGCCACGGCCATGATCCCGTTCCTGCAGAACGACGACGCGAACCGCGCGCTCATGGGCGCCAACATGCAGCGTCAGGCCGTGCCCCTGCTCACGACACAGGCCCCGATAGTCGCCACCGGCATAGAGCACAAGTGTGCCGTCGACTCCGGAGTCGTCGTCGTCGCCGAGGGAGACGGTGTCGTCACCAACGTCTGCGCGACCGACATCACTATTAAGTATGACAGCGGCGAGACCAAAAATTATCAGCTGCTTAAATTCCAGCGTTCGAACCAGAGCACCTGCCTCAACCAGCGCCCGATAGTCTCGCGCGGCGAGCGCGTGACCGAGGGGCAGGTCATCGCCGACGGACCCTCCACGGCCCAGGGCGAGCTCAGCCTCGGCAAGAACATCCTCGTCGGATTCATGACCTGGGAAGGCTACAACTATGAGGACGCCATACTCCTCAACGAGCGCCTCGTCATGGACGACGTGTTCACCTCCATCCATGTGGAGGAGTATGAGTGCAACTCCCGTGACACCAAGCTCGGCCCCGAGGAGATCACCCGCGATATCCCCGGCGTCGGCGAGGACGCGCTCAAGTACCTCGATGAGAACGGCGTCATCATGGTCGGCGCCGAGGTGCATGCCGGCGACATCCTCGTCGGAAAGGTCACGCCCAAGGGCGAGACCGACCTCACTGCCGAGGAGCGCCTGCTGCGCGCCATCTTCGGCGAAAAGGCCCGCGAGGTGCGCGACACTTCGCTCAAGGTGCCGCACGGTGAGAGCGGCATAATCGTCGACGTGAAGCGCTTCACCCGTGAGGCCGGCGACGAGCTGTCCGCCGGCGTAAACCAGGTCGTCCGCGTGTACATCGCGCAGAAGCGCAAGATCTCCGTCGGCGACAAGATGGCCGGACGCCACGGAAACAAGGGCGTCGTCTCCCGCATACTTCCCAAGGAAGACATGCCCTATATGCCGGACGGAACCCCGCTCGACATAGTCCTGAACCCCCTGGGCGTCCCGTCCCGAATGAACATCGGACAGGTGCTTGAGGTCCACCTCGGCTATGCCGCCCAGGCGCTCGGCTGGAAAGTCGCGACGCCGATATTCAACGGCGCCACCGAGGACGACATACGCGGCTGCCTCGAGCAGGCCGGCCTGCGCACCGACGGCAAGAGCGTCCTCTACGACGGCCGCACCGGCCAGCCTTTCGACAACGCCGTCACCGTCGGCTATGTCTACTTCCTCAAGCTGCACCACCTCGTCGACGATAAGATCCACGCCCGATCCACCGGACCTTACAGCCTCGTCACCCAGCAGCCGCTCGGCGGCAAGGCCCAGTTCGGCGGCCAGCGCTTCGGCGAGATGGAGGTCTGGGCCCTCGAGGCTTACGGCGCGGCCTACACCCTCCAGGAGATCCTCACCGTCAAATCCGACGATGTCAACGGACGTGTGCGCACTTATGAGAGTATCGTAAAAGGCCACAATATCCCGCAGCCGGGCGTGCCGGAGTCGTTCAAGGTGCTCGTGAAAGAGCTCCAGTCTCTCTGCCTCGACATCCGCGTCCTCGACGAGAACGGCAGCGAGATCGAGCTGCAGGACGACGATGACGATGATTTCATCCCCAGCTTCAAAGACGACAGCAAATATGAGTCCGACGATACTGAGATAGAGTCCAGCGGATTCTCCATTGAACATGTCAACGAGGACGAGCTCCTGCTCGGCGATTACGACGACGGAGACGACTCGTACGTCGACGATGGCGACGGCGACGACTACACTGGCGACGAGGAGGAATGATACATGAGCTATACGCCCTTTGACGCTATTAAAATAGGAATTGCCTCTCCCGAGATGATCCGATCCTGGTCACACGGCGAGGTCAAAAAGCCTGAGACGATAAACTACCGCACGCTCAAACCCGAGCGCGACGGCCTCTTCTGCGAGCGGATTTTCGGACCGACCAAGGACTGGGAGTGCCACTGCGGCAAATACAAGAAGATACGCTATAAAGGCAAGGTCTGCGACCGCTGCGGCGTTGAAGTCACCCGCGCCAAGGTCCGCCGCGAGCGCATGGGACACATCGAGCTCGCCGCCCCCGTCAGCCACATCTGGTATTTCAAGGGCATCCCGTCCCGGATGGGCCTGCTGCTCGACCTCACTCCGCGTACCCTCGAAAAAGTGCTGTACTTCGGCTCCTATATCGTGACCGATCCCGGCTTTGCCCCGCTGGCAAAGTGCCAGATCCTCTCCGAGAAGGAATACCGCGACATGCGCGAGAAGTATGAGGACGATTTTGACGCCGGGATGGGAGCTGAGGCGATAAAGAAGCTGCTCGCCACCGTTGGCCTGAACGACGAGGACGCGCGCCGCAAACTCGCGCTTCTCGACAAGAAAAATGCCGACCCCGACAACTTCACGGAAGAGGAGCAGGCTGAGCTCGCCTCGCTCAACGGCGTGCCGGCCCTCTGTGATCAGCTCCGCGCCGAACTGAAAGACGCCTCCGGCCAGAAAAAGGCCAAACTTATCAAGCGTCTTGAAGTCGTCGATGCTTTCCGCCAGAGCAACAACGACCCCACCTGGATGATAATCGATGCGCTGCCCGTGCTCCCGCCTGAGCTGCGCCCGATGGTCCAGCTCGACGGCGGCCGCTTTGCCACCAGCGACCTGAACGACCTCTACCGCCGAGTCATCAACCGCAACAACCGCCTCAAGAGGCTCCAGCAGCTCAGCGCGCCCGACATCATCGTGCGCAACGAGAAGCGCATGCTCCAGGAGGCTGTCGACGCCCTTATCGACAACGGCCGCCGCGGCCGCGCCGTCACCGGCGCCAACTCCCGCGCGCTCAAGTCTCTCAGCGACCTGCTCAAAGGCAAGCAGGGCCGCTTCCGCCAGAACCTGCTCGGCAAGCGTGTCGACTACTCCGGCCGAAGCGTTATAGTCGTCGGGCCCGATCTGAAGATATATCAGTGCGGCCTGCCGAAAGAGATGGCCATAGAGCTCTTCCGTCCTTTCGTCATGAAAAAGCTGGTCGAGGACGGAGTCGCAAACAATATCAAGTCCGCCAAAAAGATGGTCGACAAGGGCCGCACCGAGGTCTGGGACGCGCTCGATGTCGTAATCAAGGACCACCCCGTCATGCTCAACCGCGCGCCCACGCTGCACCGCCTCGGTATCCAGGCTTTCGAGCCCGTGCTGGTCGAGGGCCGCGCCATCAAGCTGCACCCGCTGGTCTGCACCGCGTTCAACGCCGACTTCGACGGCGACCAGATGGCCGTGCACGTCCCGCTGAGCGCCGAGGCCCAGGCTGAGGCGAGGATACTCATGCTCTCCGCCAACAACCTCCTCCGCCCGCAGGACGGACACCCTGTCACAGTCCCGACTCAGGATATGATCCTCGGCTCGTACTACCTCACCTTTGAGCGCAACGAGCAGGGCACCGGCAAGGCTTTCAGCTCACCGAACGAGGCGCTCATGGCCTACAACGAGGGCGTCGTCGGCATCCACAGCCCGATCAGGGTCCGCGTCACCAAGACCATAGACGGCGAGGTCCGCCAGAAGATAGTCAATACCACCGTCGGCCGCATTATCTTCAACGAGCCCATCCCGCAGGAACTCGGCTATGTAGACCGCACCGACCCCGAGCACATGTTCGATTATGAGGTCAGTTTCCGCGTCGGCAAGAAGCAGCTGGGCGATATCATCGACCGCTGCATCACCAAGTACGGATTCACCATCTCCGCCGAGGTGCTCGACAATATCAAGGCTCTCGGCTATAAATACTCCACCCAGGGCGCCATCACCATCTCCATCGCCGATATGACCGTCCCCGACGAGAAGCGTCAGCTCATCGAGGCCACGGAGAAGAAGGTCATCGACATCGAGCGCCAGTTCCGCCGCGGCTTCATCACCGACGATGAGCGCTACCGCCTGGTCGTCGCCGAGTGGGAGAAGACCACGAAAGATGTCACCTCGGCTCTGCAGAACTGCCTCGACGAGTTCAACCCGATATACATGATGGCAAACTCCGGTGCCCGAGGCAGCATGAACCAGATCCGTCAGCTTGCCGGTATGCGAGGCCTTATGGCAAACGCCGCCGGTAAGACCATTGAGATCCCGATCAAGGCAAACTTCCGAGAAGGCCTCAGCGTCCTTGAGTACTTCATCTCATCCCGAGGCGCCCGAAAGGGACTCACCGATACCGCTCTGCGTACCGCCGACTCCGGTTACCTCACCCGCCGTCTGGTCGATGTCTCACAGGATGTCATCATCCGCGAGGACGACTGCGGCACTCACGATGGTATCGTTGTCTCTGCCGTGTATGACAAGGGCCAGGTCATCCAGTCTTTCGGCGACAGCATCCACGGACGCTATCCCGCCGACGATATCTGCGACCCGGCGACAGGCGAGCTCATCTTTGACCGCAGCCACATGCTCATCAGCGAGGACGCCGCCGTCCTCGAGGAGCACGGCATCCATGAAGTCAAGATCCGCTCTGTCCTCACCTGCGACGCTGAGAGCGGTGTCTGCGCACACTGCTACGGCATCAACCTCGCTATCGGCCGTCCCGTCAACGCGGGCGAGGCCGTCGGCGTCATCGCCGCTCAGTCCATCGGCGAGCCGGGCACCCAGCTCACCATGCGTACGTTCCACACCGGCGGCGTCGCCGGCGACGATATCACCCAGGGCCTTCCCCGTGTCGAGGAGCTGTTCGAGGCCCGCAAGCCCAAGAAAATGGCTCAGCTCGCCGAGATCAGCGGCCGCGTCTCCATTGAGGAGACCAAGAAAAATGCCATTTGCTCCGTCACCATCACAAACGAGGCGCAGGGCGAGACCAGGGTCTACCAGCTGCCGTATGCCAACCTGCTCGTGACAGACGGGCAGATGGTCGAGCAGGGCGACAGGCTCACGCCGGGCGCCATGAGCCCGCACGATGTGCTGCGCATCTGTGGCCTGAGCGCCTGCCGCAACTACCTCATCCAGGAGGTCCAAAAGGTCTACCGTCAGCAGGGCGTTGATATCAACGACAAGCATATCGAGGTCATAGTCCGTCAGATGATGCGCAAGGTCAGAGTAGATGAGGCCGGCAGCAGCTCGCTGCTCTCCGGCGCGGTTATCGACATCGGCGAGTTCAAACGCGAGTACCGCCGCATAAAGGCCCGCATCGATGCCGGTGAGACCGATCTTCTCCTCCCGACCTATACACAGATGCTCATGGGTATTACCAAGGCCTCTCTGGCCACAGAGAGCTTCCTCTCCGCCGCCTCCTTCCAGGAGACTACGAGGGTCCTCACCGACGCCGCCATCAAGGGCAAGGTCGATCACCTCGTCGGCCTCAAGGAGAACGTCATCATAGGCAAGCTCATCCCTGCGGGCAGCGGCCTTTCGACTTACAGCAATTTCCACTACAACACGAAAGACGACGCGCCCTCAGAGCCTGAGAGCTATGTTGATCTGTCCGCCCTCGTCGGCAGGAACAACGCACTGTAACACCACAAAAAGTAAAAACGGGCGCTTCGGCGCCCGTTTTATCTATTTACGATTTAAACTCACGTGGCGGTGTGACAAAATTGCCCAAATGCCGATCTTCGGACGGCATATGCAATAAATTTCTCTGATTTTTACAAAAATGCTTGACGCG
>CAJFRI010000025.1 GCA_904419385.1 Candidatus Heteroscillospira lomanii | reverse complement strand
GCGCTCGGAGCTGCCGTCGGCGCATTTGGCGTAGTCGAACATCTCGGCGCGGTCTATGCCCTTGCGCCAGGTCACGCCCTTGAGCGCGCCGTAGGGGCACACCTCGCGGCACTTGTCGCACTTGCCGCAGCGCGGCTCGAACATGGGCTCGGCCGTGGGCAGCGGCGCGTCGGTGAGCAGGACCGATATGCGCACCGCACCGCCGTACTCCGGCGTGACCAGCAGGCAGCTCTTGCCTATCCAGCCGAGGCCCGCGCGCACGGCTATGCTCTTGTGCGGCATGTCCGTCCGCTGATCCTCGTGGCGCACGACCTTGTCAGTCGTGTGTTCGCTCACCGCGTATCCCCTCGAGCGCAGGAGCTCACCCGCCGCCCTGGTCGCGCGGTCGAGCGCGGCGTTCGTGTCCTTGTACCACTGGGCATACTCCGGCGTCGCGCCGCCCTCGATAGAGCGCAGCAGATCGCGCGGCATTGCCATGGCGAAAGCCACGCCGGTGTTCAGCCCGCCTGTACCCTCCATGTCCGACACGTCGCCGTATCCCACAAGGTCGGCCCCCATGGAGCGCAGCAGCCGCTCGAGTTCAATTCCAAGTTCCTGCATTTTCCTGACCTCCTGACGCACGCAGGCCGCCCGTGCCGGCCCGCGCATATTACCTTAATCAAATTATAACACTTCCGCGCCGCTTATGGAACAGCATTTTTTATGCGTGCATCGGCGGGTTTATCCGCATAAATAACCAAACTGCCGCCATATAAAGCCTGTAAAATATAAATTAATGTATAAAAGCAAAAAAGATGGATGAAAAGGCTTGCATATTTCGCGCGGCGGTATTATAATCATCCCAGCCGTTTCAGTCAGGAACGGATAAAATGTTCAAATGGAGTGACAAAAACAATGAAAAAGTTTACAAAGGCCATGAGCCTTGTCCTGGCTCTGGTCATGCTGCTCGCGCTCTGCGCCTGCGGCGGTACTACCGAGAGCGCTGCCCCCGAGAGCACTGCTCCTGAGTCTGAGGCTCCCGAAAGCACTGCTCCTGAGTCCGAGACCCCCGAGTCCGAGGCTCCCGAGGCTTCTTTCACCACCGTTGAAGAGGGCAAGCTCATCATGAGCACCAACGCCGCCTTCCCCCCGTATGAGATGGTCGCCGACGGCGAAGGCGTCTACGACGGCTTCGAGGGCATCGACATTGAGATCGCCATGGGCATCGCCGACAAGCTCGGTCTCGAGCTCGTCATCGACGACATGGACTTTGACTCCGCCCTCACCGCCGTGCAGAACGGCCGCAGCGATATCGTCCTCGCCGGCCTGAGCTACAGCGAGGAGCGCGACCTGGTCATGGACTTCTCCGACAGCTACGCCACCGGCGTCCAGGTCGTCATCGTCAACGAGGGTTCCGACGTCACCATGGACAACCTCGGTGAGAAGATGATCGGCACCCAGCGCGGCACCACCGGTTACATCTACGCCTCCGACACCCCTGAGAACGGCGGCTATGGCGAGGATCATGTCCAGGCCTACGACAACGGCGCCGTCGCTATCCAGGCCCTGCTGAACGGCCAGATCGACGCCGTCATCATCGACAACGCCCCCGCCCAGGAGTACGTCGCCGCCAACCCCGGCCTCACCATCCTGCCCGGCACCTGGGTCGAGGAGTCCTACTGCGCGGCCGTCGCTGAGGGCAACACCGCCCTGCTCGACGCCGTCAACAGCGCTCTCAACGATATGATAAACGACGGCACCGTCGATTCCATCATAGCCAAGTACATCAACGCCGAGGCCTGACAGCTGTCGGCTCGGTCGAAAGGGCGGCCTTGAGGTCGCCCTTTCTTTTCTCATCAAAAAACACAGAGAGGTGAACGCACATGGATGTCGACAAGCTGTATGAAAGCCTTGCCGAAATACCTGTCGCCGAACTGAGCGGATGGCAGGACGCTTTTATGAAGTTCTACCGCGCCTGGTTCTACGAAGACAGGTGGAAGTCCTATTTTGAGGGCCTCGTGACCACGATCGAGGTCACCGTCATCGCGCTCGCGATAGGCGTCGTGCTCGGACTGCTCGTGGCCATGATACGCACGGCCCACGATCAGCAGCGCCCCGAGCGCCGCAACTTCATCCTCGGCGTCCTGAATTTTATCGCCCGCATATACGTCACCGTCATCCGCGGCACGCCAATGCTCGTACAGCTCATGATAATGGGCTTCGTCATCTTTGCGAACAGCCGTGAGTTCACCATGATCGGCGCGCTGTCGCTCGGCATCAACTCCGGCGCCTATGTTGCGGAGATAATCCGCGGCGGCCTCATGTCGCTCGACGTCGGCCAGACCGAGGCCGGGCGCAGCCTGGGCCTCGGCTATATCGACACCATGCGCTTCATCGTCATCCCTCAGGCCTTCAAAGCCATACTCCCCGCCCTCGGCAACGAGTTCATCGTCCTGCTGAAAGACACCTCGCTCATCTCCGCCATATCCGGCAAGGAGATACTTTATTTTGCAAAGGCCATCAGCTCCCGCACATACGAGTACATGTTCCCGCTCTACATCACGGCCCTCATGTACCTCATCATGGTCATTATCTTCTCTGCTCTCCAGAGCAAGCTCGAAAGGAGGCTGCGTCAAAGTGATAGACGTTGAACACCTCAGCAAAGCGTTCGGCAAAAACCTCGTGCTCGACGACATAAGCGAGCACATCAGCCAGGGTGAAAAGGTCGTCATCATCGGCCCGTCCGGCTCCGGCAAGAGCACTTTCCTGCGCTGCCTCAACCTCCTCGAGACGCCCACCAGCGGCAAGATCACTTTCGACGGCGTTGAGATAACCTCGCCCAATACGGACATAGACAAAATGCGCCGCCAGATGGGCATGGTGTTCCAGCACTTCAATCTCTTCCCGAACATGACCATACGCCGCAACATAACGCTCGCCCCCGTGCGCACCAAGCTCATGAGCAAGGAGGAGGCCGACGAGACGGCCACTACTCTGCTCAAGCGCGTCGGGCTCGAGGACAAGGCCGACGCCTATCCCTCCCAGCTCTCCGGCGGCCAGAAGCAGCGCATAGCCATAGTCCGCGCACTCGCCATGAAGCCCAAGGTCATGCTCTTCGACGAGCCCACCTCCGCGCTCGACCCCGAGATGGTCGGCGAGGTGCTCGCCGTCATGAAAGAGCTGGCCGATGAGGGCATGACGATGGTCGTCGTGACGCACGAGATGGGCTTCGCCCGCGAAGTGGGCACCCGGGTGCTCTTCATGGCCGACGGCAAGATCGCCGAGCAGAACACCCCCGCCGAGCTTTTCGGCAATCCCCAGTGCGAGCGCCTTCGCACTTTCCTCGCAAAAGTTTTGTGACAACAAAGCCCCGGGGCCAGCGCCGCGGGGCTTTTCATACACAGATAAAAACCGGAGGTCGGATCAATGGTAAAATTTGATATGGACAAGTGCGTCGGCTGCGGAAAATGTGCCGCCGTCTGCCCCGGGCTCGTGCTCGGGATGAAGGACGGCCGCCCCGCCGTCGTCGGCGGGAGCTGCATCGAGTGCGGCCACTGCGTCGAGGTATGCACCCATCGCGCCGTGTCACTCGCCGGCGGCCCAACGGCCACTGCCGGCTGGGAGACCGAGCTGGAGAAAAACGTGCTCACCCGCCGCTCGATAAGGAACTATCTCCCCGCGGCTCCCGACAGGAAAGTGCTCGAGCGCGCCCTGCACATCGCCGGCTGGGCACCCTCGGCCAAAAACCAGAACAAAAACGGCTGGACCGTCGTCTACGGCCGCGAGAGAGTGCGCGGGCTGCTCGGCGCCACGCTCGACTGGTGCCGCGAAAACGGCAAAAACCGCGGCATAGTCCGCCTTTGCGAGAGCGGCGCCAATCTCGTCACCTGCGACGCGCCATGCCTCGTGTTCGCGTGGGCAGACGAGGTGGGCTACAGCGATACCGACTGCGCCATCGCGCTCACGACTCTCGAGCTGCTCCTGCACGAGAAAAATCTCGGCACCTGCTGGGGCGGTTTCGCCACGCGCGTGTTCTCCTCCTCGCCGGAGGTGCTCGCGCTCGCCGGCATACCCGAGGGCAAGAAGCTTTGCGCCACGCTCATGGTCGGTTATCCCGCAGAGGAATACCAGGGTGTCCCCGCACGTCCGGAGCTGCCCTGCATCTGGAGGGACTGACGCGTGTCACTGTTTGAGCTTTTCCTAATCGCTGTCGGCCTGTCGATGGACGCGTGCGCCGTGTCGATCTGCAAGGGCCTCTCCGTCGGCCGCGCCAGCCTGAAACACTGTCTCATCGCCGGGCTGTATTTCGGCGTGTTCCAGGCGCTCATGCCGCTCATAGGCTACCTGCTCGGCGTGCAGTTCCAGGGCATCATCACGAGCATTGACCACTGGATCGCCTTCGTCCTGCTCGCGCTCATAGGGCTCAACATGGTCAAGGAGTCGCGCTCCGCCCCCGAGGACGAGAGCCCTGATTTCTCCCCGCGCGCCATGTTCCCTCTGGCCATCGCCACCAGCATCGACGCGCTGGCCGTCGGCGTCACTTTCGCCTTCCTCAGCGTGGACATCGCCCCGGCGGTCACCTTCATCGGAGTCATCACATTTGTCCTCTCGGCCATCGGCGTCAGGATCGGCGCCGCCGCGGGGGCGCGGTTCAAGTCCGGCGCCGAGCTTTTCGGCGGGCTGGTGCTCATCGTCATGGGCACAAAAATCCTGCTGGAACACCTCGGATTTATCGCCTGAACCTCATAAAAAACACAAAAAGCGGCCGTTTGGCCGCTTTTTGCGTTTAATTCGGCTTGTATACTGCGCATCTCGCAGTGTTTTTGCGGAAAATAATGCTGATTTTCGCAGTTCCGGCGCGCTAACGGCTCACGAACATCACAAGGAACGCCGCCGCCAGCGGCAGGCACGCGAGCAGGACGGCCCTATCTCCCAGCGCGCCCGAGGCCGCGCCCAGGACCGTTGCACCCACGACGAAAGAAACTATGAGCAGGCCGTAGACATGCGCGCCGGCGTCGCCGCGCTGGAATATACGCTTGTAGAGCAGTTCCGACGCGCTGCGCAGATTGCCCGTGCACATTGTCGTCGCGCCGCCTCGCCCGGCAAACTTGCGGAAAGCCTCGAGCTGTATCGCGCTGATATACGACACCATTATGCACACGGCGAGGTCGCCGCTCTCCGGCACAAAAGCCGCGCAGGCCACGACGGCGCACTCTATGAGCACGACCCACTGGCGCCAGTGGAGCTTGAGGCGGTCCGCGTTGGCGTTTATGTGCTCGGCTGTGAATATGCCGGCGGCAAACGCGGCGACGGACAGGACATAATACAGCGTGCGCGTGAAATCCCCGCGCGCGGCGCTCACGCCGAGCATGACGAGATTTCCGGTCTCAGCCGTGGCGAACAGCCCGCCCCGGCAGAGGAAGGTATAAGCGTCGAGCATGCCGCCGGCCAGCGCGAGCAGCGCGCCGACTATCAGCGACTGTGACATCTGTTTTGTACCTGAATCCATTCAGCGATCCCTCATGTCCGCAAAAAAGACGCCGCAAATGCGGCGTCTTTTTCATGTTTACAATGCCTTGAGCGTCTATTACTCGGCCTTCGGGCCGGCATCGACGACTTCTTTGGGCATATGGGTGTACTTCTTGAAGTTCTCGACGAAGGAGGAAGCCAGCTTCTTGGCGGTCTCCGCATAGGCGGCCTTGTCCTCCCAGGTGTTCTCGGGGATCATGAGCTCGTCGGGGACGTTCGGGCAGGTCTTGGGGACAGCAACGCCGAAGTAAGGATCGGTGACGAACTCGCTCTTCTCGAGCTCACCGTTGAGAGCGGCGGTGATCATAGCGCGGGTGTAGCTGAGCTTCATGCGCTTGCCGGTGCCGTTCCAGCCGGTGTTGACGAGGTAGACGTTGGCGCCGCTCTTCTCGACCTTCTCGCTCAGCATGTCCGCATAGACCGACGGGTCGAGGGGCAGGAACGGAGCGCCGAAGCAGGTGGAGAAGGTGGGGACAGGAGAGGTGATGCCGCGCTCGGTGCCGGCCAGCTTGGAGGTGAAGCCGGACACGAAGTAGTACATCGCCTGGTTCTTGTCGAGCTTGGAGATCGGGGGCAGGACGCCGTAAGCATCAGCGGTGAGGAAGATAACGGTCTTGGGGGTGGAGCCGATGCCGGGGATGGCGCAGTTGGGGATGTAGTCGACAGGATAGCCGACGCGGGTGTTCTCGGTCAGGCTGCCGTCGGTGTAGTCGGGCTCGCGGGTCTCGGGATCGAGGACAACGTTCTCGACCAGGGCGCCGAACTTGATGGCGTTGTAGATCTCGGGCTCTTTCTCAGCGGACAGGTCGATGCACTTGGCATAGCAGCCGCCCTCAAAGTTGAAGATGGAGTCGTCGGCCCAGCCGTGCTCGTCGTCGCCGATGAGCTTGCGGTTCGGGTCGGCGGAAAGGGTGGTCTTACCGGTGCCGGACAGGCCGAAGAACACGGCGGTGTCGCCCGCCTCGCCGATGTTGGCGGAGCAGTGCATCGGGAACACGCCCTCTTTCGGGAGGATGTAGTTCATGACGGAGAAAACGCTCTTCTTGATCTCACCGGCGTACTGGCTGCCGGCGATGATGACGAGCTTCTTCTCATAGTCGACGAGGATGGCGGCCTCGGAGTTCACGCCGTCGCGCTCGGGGATGCACTTGAAGCCCGGAGCGGCGATGAGGGTGTAGTCGGCCTCAAAATTCTCGAGCTCGCTCTTCTCGGGACGGAGGAGCAGCTGATGGATGAAGAGGTTCTCGCTGGCCAGCTCGTTGACGATGCGGAAAGCCTTGCGGTACTTGTGGTCAGCTCCGGCAAAGCCGTCGAAAATGAAGATCTCGCGGTTCTGCAGATAGGCGATCATCTTCTCATAGATGGCGTCGAAACGCTCCTGGGAGATGGGCTTGTTGACCTTGCCCCAGGCAATCTCGTCGTGCACGCCGGCGGAGTCGACGATGAACTTGTCGTCAGGGCTGCGGCCGGTGTACTTGCCGGTGTTGACGCAGAGAGCGCCGGTCGGCATCAGGACGCCCTCGCCGCGGCGGAGCGCATGCTCGGTCAGCTCGGCGGGGCAGAGGTTGCGGTAGACGGCGCTGGGATGGATGATGCCCAGCTTCTCGAGACCATAGGTGTTCATAATAATCCTCCTAACAGATTTAGAGAATATTTCGTTAGTTTAAATTATATCAAATGTCCGTTTATAATTCCAGTCTATTTTTGAAAGATGCGTCATCTTTATACAATAAAGACCGTTAGCGGCCCGGTTTCTACAAAAAATTTACGCTAATTGACCAAAAACGCTCATCCGAGCCCGGCCAGGGCGTTTGTCAGGGCGGCAAATTCCTGTATTCCGAGGCGCTCTCCCCTCACCCGCGGGTCTATCCCGGCGGAAGAGACGGCGGCCGTGACCGCCTCGCGCCCGTACGGAAAGGCGCTCATCAGCGAATTCACCAGGGTCTTCCTGCGCTGGGCAAAGGCGGCGCGCACCGTCCTGAAAAGCAGTTCCTCGCTGCACACCCGGGCTGGCGGGGCGGCCCTGCGGCGCAGGCGGATGACCGCCGAGGTGACTTTCGGCTGAGGCATGAAGCAGCCCGGCGGCACGTCGAACAGCACCTCCGGCTCCGTGTGCCACTGGGTGAACACGGAGAACGCCCCGTAATCCGCGCTGCCCGGCGCCGCGGCGAGCCGGAGGGCGACCTCGCGCTGTATCATCACAGTGATACACTCCAGGCGGCGGCACTCGTAGAGCTTTGCGAGCACCGGCGTCGTGATGTTGTACGGCAGGTTCGCGCAGGCGACGCAGCGCCTGCCGCCGAAGCGTCCGGTAAGCAGGGCGTCGAGGTCGAGCTTCATCGCGTCGCCGAAGAGCACCTCGACATTAGGATAAGGCGCCATGGTCTCGGCAAGGACGGGACGCAGGGCCTCGTCGACCTCGACAGCGAGGACCGCCCCCGCTCTCAGCGCGAGCTGCTGGGTGAGACAGCCGACGCCGGGGCCTATCTCCAGCGCCGCCGTATCGCCGTCTGCCAGGCAGCTGTCCGCGATGCGCTCCGGCACCCAGGCAGCCGTGAGGAAATTCTGCCCCTTTGACTTGGAAAAGCGGAAGCCGTTTTTCTCGAGCAGGGGTTTTATGACGGATATATCGGTCAGCGCGGTCATACGAGCACCTTCTCAAATCCTATGCGCTCGTAGCCGGCCTCGGGGCCGGACACGAGGCGGACGGAGCCGCAGCGCGAAAACCCGCACTTTCCGAGCAGGCGCTGCATGGGCAGGTTACCGGGGTGGGTGTCTATGCGCAGGCTGGCCTTTCCCCAGCCGAGGCTGAGATCCTCCGCCAGGGCGAACATCTGCCTCGCCACGCCGCTGCCGCGGCACTCATCCGAGACGGCCACACGATGCACTCCGGTGTAGTTGTCGCCATCGGTGAGCCAGGCGCCGTCGATCTCGGCGTAGGACGGGTCGGGCTGCGGCACTATGGCTGCGACCGAGACTATGCGTCCGCCCTCCTCGAACACCCAGCACCAGCCGTTTTCGATGTCGCACTCGAAGTCGCTGCGCGCAGGATAGCCGCTCTGCCACTGGCTGAGCCCCTGCGAGCGCAGGAAGCCCTGCGCCTCGGCAACGATCTCCATTATGCGGCCGAGATCGGCCGCCTCGCCGCGGCGGCAGTCGAAAATCCTCGGCTTCGGCTCGCGCTCGGCCATTATCTCGGCGAGCAGGCGCGAGTCCTCCCTGGAGCTGAGGTCTAGCTTTTCAAACATATCCGGCCGCTTGTCCATCGTGCGCTCTATGCTCTTTTTGCGCCGCCAGACGCGCACGTTCTCGTGGTTGCCGGAGAGCAGCACCTCGGGCACCGCCCTGCCCTCCCAGACTTCGGGCCGGGTATACTGCGGATACTCCAGCAGGCCGCTCCAGTGGCTCTCTCCGGTGAAGCACTCCTCGTCGGCGAGCACGCCCGGAACCATGCGGCACACGCAGTCGGCCACGGCCATGGCCGCTATCTCGCCGCCGGTGAGCACAAAGTCGCCCAGCGAGATCTCCTCATCGACGCATTCCTCGATAAAGCGCTCATCTATGCCCTCATAATGCCCGCACACGAGCACGAGATGGTCGTAGTCATGCAGAAGCCGGCGCGCCTCGCCCTGGTCGAACTTTCTGCCCTGCGGCGACATGTATATGACGCGCCGGCGGCGGGGCCCTGCGTCGGCGGCTATGTGGTCCAGGCAGGCCTTGAGCGGCTGCGCCATCATGACGCAGCCCCAGCCGCCGCCGTAGGGGTAGTCGTCGACCTGGAACTGCTTGTTGTCGGTGAAATCGCGGATCTGCACGGCGTTTATCTCGATTATCCCCTTTTTCGCCGCGCGGCCGATTATGCTCTCCCCCAGTACATGCGACACCTGGTCCGGGAAGAGAGTCATTATGTCTATCCGCATGTCACAGCCCCTCCATCATGCGCACGGTGATCACGCCGGCGTCTATGTCGCGGCTCAATATGAACTGCGGCACGGCGGGAATGAGTATCTCCCGCTCGCCGCGCACGACGTAGACATCGCTGCCCGGCAGGTTCAGCACCTCGGCGAGCGTGCCGACCTCGGCGCCGTTTTCGTCGACGACCCTGGCACCGATTATGTCCTGGATGAAATACCCGCCCTCGGGCAGCTTCGCGTCGCGCCTGTCTATGGACACGAGCTTGCCCTTGAGGCGCATGGCGCCGTTCACGTCGTCGATATCTTCGAGCGACGCTATGACGCAGCCCTTGTGCACGCGCGCGGAGCGGACTTTGACCGGCGCGCCGTCTATATACAGCGTGCCGAAATCTTTGAGGAACTCGGGCGAATCGGCCCACGGCTGGATCTTTACCTCGCCGCGCACCCCGTGGGTGTTCACTATGCGTCCCGCCTCGAGAAACTGTTTTTTCTCCGTCATTGCGCTCTTCCTTTCAACAGCAAAACGCCCCGAGACGGCGCGCAGCGCCTTTTCCTCGGGGTGTTTATCGGGGGAATCCCCCGCCGGATCAGTCCATTATCTCAACGGACACTTTTTTGCCCTTTCTCTGGGCGACGGCCTTCATGAGGATACGGATCTCCTTGACGATCCGGCCCTGACGGCCGATGACCTTGCCCATGTCGCCGTCGGCGACCCGAACTTCATACACGGTCTCCGAATCGGCCTCGCGCTCGGTCACAGATACCTTGTCGGGATCATCGACAAGGTTCTGCACGATGTAGGTCAAGAGTTCTTTCATGCTGGTGCTTCTCCTTAGATGGCCTCGGCCTTTTTGAGGAGCGCCCTGGCGGTGTCGGTGGGCTGAGCACCGTTCGCGATCCAGTATTTGGCGCGCTCCGCGTCGACCTTGACGGCGTTGTCGGCAAGGGGATCATAGGTGCCGATCTCCTCGATGAACTTGCCGTCGCGAGCATTGCGGGAATCGGCGACGACTATGCGGTAAAACGGGTTCTTCTTGGCGCCCATTCTGCGAAGTCTGATTTTGACCATTTATATTCACCTCCACTTATAGTTGTCTGTTTATCTCATCTGGCCTTACGGCCGGACAGGCTGGTTTTAAAAGCCGAAGGGGCCCCTGCCGCCGCGGGCAAAGCGCTTCATCTTCTTTGCGCCGCCGGACATCTGCTTCATCATCGTCTGGGCCATCTCGAACTGTTTTAGCATGCGGTTGAGCTCGACCACCGTGGTGCCGCTGCCGGCGGCTATGCGCTTTTTGCGGCTGCTGCCGAGCACCGAGGGGTTCTCGCGCTCATACGGCGTCATGGAGAGGATCATCGCCTCGACATGCGCCATGGCCTTTTCGTCTATCTTGGCGCCCTCGAGCGCCTTTGCGTCGACTCCCGGGAGCATCCCGGCTATATCCTGAAGCGAGCCCATCGATTTCATTGAGACGAGCTGATCGTAGTAATCGGAGAGGGTGAACTTGTTTTTCCTGATCTTCTCGGCGAGCTCCTGGGCTTTTTTCTCGTCGAAGCTCTGCTCGGCTTTTTCGATAAGGGTGAGCACATCGCCCATGCCGAGTATGCGCGAGGCCATGCGCTCGGGGTGGAACACCTCGATCTGGTCGAGCTTTTCGCCCGTGCCGATATATTTGATCGGCTTGCCCGTGACGGCCTTGACGCTGAGCGCGGCGCCGCCGCGCGCGTCGCCGTCGAGCTTTGTGAGCATGACGCCGGTGACGCCCAGCGCGTCGTCAAAAGCTTTGGCGGCGTTCACGGCATCCTGGCCCGTCATCGCGTCGAGCACGAGCATGATCTCCGCGGGGTCGACCGCGGCCTTGATGGCCTTGAGCTCGTCCATGAGCGCCTCATCTATGTGGAGGCGGCCCGCGGTATCGAGAAAGACCATGTCGCTGCCGTGTTTCTTCGCGTGCTCAACGGCGGCTTTGGCGATGTCGACCGGGTTTGCCTGTCCCATCTGGAACACGGGCAGCCCGAGCTGAGCGCCGACTGTCTCCAGCTGTTTGATGGCGGCCGGCCTGTATATGTCGCAGGCGGCGAGCAGGGGGCGCTTGCCGCTCTTGCGCATGAGGCTCGCGAGCTTGGCGCCGTTGGTCGTCTTGCCGGCGCCCTGGAGGCCGACGAGCATGACGACGCTCGGCGATTTGGAGGATATGTTTATCTTCGAGCTCTCGCCGCCCATGAGGGAGCAGAGCTCCTCGTTGACTATCTTTATGACCATCTGGGCCGGGGTGAGGCTCTCGAGCACCTCGGCGCCGCAGGCACGCTCGCTCACGCTCTTGACGAAGTCGCGCACGACCTTGTAGCTGACGTCGGCCTCGAGCAGTGCTATGCGCACCTCGCGCATGGCCTCCTTGACGTCGCTCTCCGAGAGGCGGCCCTTGCCGCGGAGGCGTTTGAACGTTGCGCTGAGTTTTTCTGACAGGGATTCGAACGCCATCTGCGACGCTCCTTTCGCAATTATATCTCGAGGCCGCGCAGGCGGCGCAGCGCCTCCTCTATCCCGGCCTTTCCGCCGTCCGACAGAGCGGTCTCGAGCAGGGACTCTATCTCGCCGAGCTCGCGGCGCAGCGCCGTGAAGCGGGCGGCCATGTGGAGCTTGTCCTCGGCCTCGCGCATGGTCTTGTCCGCGCGGCGGATCATGTCCCACACGCCCTGGCGCGATATGCCTGCCTGCTCGGCTATCTCGCCGAGCGAGAGGTCCTCATTATAATGCAGGTCATAATATTCGCGCTGTTTGCCGGTGAGCAGTTCGCCATAAAAATCAAAGAGCATCGACCGACGCAGGGTCTCGTCCTCCACGGCTCACACCTCCGGCTGTTAACGCAAAACACTTTACAGACCGAGATTATACTCTCTGCCGGGAGCTCTGTCAAGTATTTTTTCTTGAATCCACGCCTTGGAATATTTTTTGTATAAAACGGCAAAAATCACAGCGATACCCTATGTGGAGGCCGAAATGGAAAATACACATATTAATATTAAAATTGCAGATCTCTCCGCCTTTGCCGAGAGCGGGGCGCGCTCCCTGCACCCGGACGGGTTCTCGCGCGGCCGGGCGGCGGCTGACGGCGCCGGCGATGCCCTGCGCTCCCTGCGCCGCTTCTGCTCCGGCGACGGCGGCTTTGACCGCTGGATACGCGACAACTGGCACCTTGTCTACCGGGCCGGACGCTACTGCGCCGGTGAGCTGAGGGCAGCCGGGCGGCTGCCGTCCGTGCGCGGGACGGCCGTCGTATGCACCGCGGCGGACGAACTGCTGCGCTCCGGCGGCGGCGAGGTGACGGCAAAGCGGATATACGCCTTCCTCGACGGGTTCCAGCGCTCTCGCCCGCTGTCGGGCGCGGAGCTGAGGGCGTTCGTGCCGTGCCTCATGCGCTCGTGCATCATGGCTCTCGCAGACGAGGCGCTCGGCCCGAAGAGCGATGAGGCCGCCGGGCGTCTGATCGGCTCGCTGCGCTTTCTGACCGACACCGACCTGTCTCAGCTGATGGAGTCGCTCGATCTCACAGAGCGTGAGCTCATGCACGACCCGGCCGGCGTCTATCCGAAGATGAGCGCCTCATCGCGCGCGATGTACAGACGCGAGGTCGAGCGCAGCGCCGCAAAGCACCGCCAGCCCGAGCATATCTGGGCGCGCCGCGCCGTGCGCAGGGCCGAGAGGGCCGGGGGCAGGCTGCGGCACGTCGGGTTCCACATCTTCGCGGAGCCGCACGGCGGGACGGCTTACATCGCGGCGAACGTGGTCGGCACGCTGTTTTTCACCCTGCTCGCCGGATTCGAGCTCGGTTTCGCCGCGGCATGCGCGCTGCTGCTGCCGGTCTCCGCGGCGGTGCGGTCCGTGACGGACTCCATCCTGCTGCGTGTGCTCAAGGCCGCGCCGCTGCCGCGGCTGGAGCTATCTTCCGTGCCCGATGAGGGGCGCACCGTCTGCGCCGTGTCCGCGCTCATAACGGGGCCCGGCTGCGGCAGGGAGCTCGCCGCCCGGCTCGAGGAGTACCATCTGTGCTCACGCGGGGCGGGCAAAAACCTCGTCTTTGCCCTGCTGGCCGACCTGCCGGAGTCCGATGAGCGCGAGCCCGAGGGCGCGAGGGCCTGGCTCGCCGAGACCAGCGCGGCGATCGCAGAGCTCAACCGGCGCTACGGCGGCGGCTTTGTGCTGCTCACGCGGCCGAGAGTCCAGCGCGAGGGGAAGCACATGGGCTGGGAACGCAAGCGCGGCGCGCTGGTCGAACTCGCGAGAGCGGTGAGCGGCCGGAGCTCGTCCATACTCTGCCGTGAAGGCGAGATGCAGGAGATAATGCACTCGCGCTTCATCCTCGCGCTCGACAGCGACACACAGCTCACCCCCGGCAGCGCAATGGCGCTCATCGGCGCCATGCTGCACCCGATGTGCCGCCCCGTTGTCGACAGGCGGCGCGGCCGCGTCGTCTCCGGCTACGGCATCATACAGCCGCGCATGTCGACCGCGCTGGGCAGCGCCACGCGCACGCCGTTCACAAAGCTGTTCGCCGGGCTCGGCGGCGTCGACCCTTACGGCAGCGCCGTGCCGGATGTGTATATGGGCCTCACTGGAACGTCGGTGTTCTCCGGAAAGGGCATCATCGACGTCGAGGCCTTCCTCGCCTGCGCGGCCGATCTGCCTGAGGGGCGCATACTCTCGCACGACGCCATAGAGGGCGCCCTGCTCAGATGCGCCCTCGCGGCGGACGTCGAGCTGACCGACAGCTTTCCCGCGACGGCCGGCGCATTTTTCGCCCGCGCCCACCGGTGGATACGCGGTGACTGGCAGAACTCGCCCTGGATCTGCGGCAAAAAACCGCTCTGCTCAATCGACAGGTTCCGCCTGTTTGACAACCTGAGGCGCAGCCTGGTCCCGGTCGGGACGATGGCCGGCACGCTCTACGGCTTTCTGTCAGGCAGGGCCGCCGTCGCGGCTCTGGCGCTGGGGTGTTACTGCGCGGGGCTCTTCATAACAGCGCTCTTCGCCATCGTGCGCCGCAGCGACACCGGCGAGCGCTATCACAGCACGGTCATCAGCGGCCTGCCCGGCGCGATATGCCAGAACGCGGTGAGCGTGCTGCTCCTGCCGTATGAGGCTTATGTCTCGCTCTCGGCAGTTTGCACGGCGCTGCGGCGCATGCTCGTGACGAAGCGCGGCCTGCTGGAGTGGCGCACTGCGGCGCAGGCTTCCGGCAGGAACACACTGCTCGCCTCCATCAGAAACATGTGGCCGGCCTCGGTGCTCGGCCTCATATGCATGTTCGCGAGCGAGCTCGTCCTCGGGCGAGCGCTCGGCTCGCTCTGGCTATGCTCGCCCGTATTCGCATACCTGCTCTCGCGCAGCTATCCCGCCGCCAGGACCAGGCTCAGCTGCCGCGACCGCTGCTGGCTGCTCAACCAGGCGCGGCTCATCTGGGGATATTTCAACGACTTCCTCCGCGCTGAGGACAACTTCCTCCCCCCGGACAACTGGCAGGAGCGTCCGCCGGTGGGGCTCGCGCGGCGCACTTCGCCGACGAATATCGGGCTCGCGCTCTGCTCAGTGCTCTCGGCGGCCGACCTCGGCATAGTACAGCCCGAAAAAGCACACGAGCTGATCGAGAACACGCTCGCAACTGTCGAGCGCCTCGAAAAGCACGGCGGGCATCTTTACAACTGGTACGCGACCGACACGCTCCGCCCGCTCGAGCCGCGCTACATCTCCACGGTGGACAGCGGCAATCTCTGCGCCTGTCTCATCGCGCTCGCCGCCGGGCTGAGGGAATACGGCTTTGACGCGACCGCCGGGCGCGCGGAGCGGCTCGCCGCCGGGATGGACTTCTCCTCCCTGCTCGACAGGCAGCGCATGCTGCTGCGCATAGGCCGGTCCTCGGAAAATCCGCGCTCCGGCTGCTACGACCTGCTCGCGAGCGAGGCGCGGCTCACGGCCTACCTCGCCGTGGCGCGCGGAGACGTCCCCAAAAAAGTGTGGGAGCGCATGTCCCGTGCGCTTGTCGCGAGCGGGCTGCGCCGCGGCATGGTCTCATGGACGGGCACGATGTTCGAGTATCTTATGCCCGATCTCTTCCTCCCGTCTCCGGAGTCGTCCCTGCTCGGCGAAACGCGGCATTTCTGCCTCTATGTCCAGCGCAGGCGCACGCGCGGCAGGCCGTGGGGCATATCCGAGAGCGCATACTCCGCGCTCGGTCCCGGCCTCAGCTACCGCTACAAGGCTCACGGCTGCCAGGCGCTCGCGCTCTGCCGCGGCATGGACGAGGAACTCGTCGTGTCGCCGTACAGCAGCTTCCTCGCCCTCGGCACTGAGCCGGCAGCCGCAGCGGCCAACCTGCGCGAGCTTGAAAAGCTCGGCGCCGTCGGGCGCTACGGCTTCTGGGAGGCAGTCGACTTCACCCCGCAGCGCACGCGCGGCTCGAGCGAGACGGTGCGCTGCGTGATGGCCCACCATCTCGGCATGAGTATGCTCTCCGTGGCAAACGCCGTGCTGCGCGGGGTGTGGCAGCGCCGCTTTCTCGCGAGGGCCGACATGCGCGCTTACTCGTGCCTGCTCGAAGAGCGCATACCGATAAAGGCCCCGGTGCTGCGGCGCAGCCCCTCCGCCGGTGACAGGCTCCGCCCCGGGCGGCCGCTCGGCCTCTGGGAGGAGAGCGGAGAGAGCCGGGGAGCGCTGCGCTGCAACGTGCTCACCAACGGCACTTATAGTGTTATGTCAACTTCAGCGGGCTCCTCGCTCTCACGCTGCGGCGATATTTTGATGTATGCCCCTCCCGATCCCCAGCTCGGCACCAAGGGTATGGAGTTCTTCCTCGACATCGGCGGGGAGATCTTCCCGCTGCTGCCCGAGGGCGGCAGCGGCGGCTATTCGCACACCCAGCGGTTCAGCGCGGTCTCCGTGCGGCGCGGCGAGCTCTGCGCCGAGATAGTCACCAAGCTATGCGCCGATTGCAGCGGCGAGCGCCGCACAGTGCGCATATCCGGCGCCGGCGGTCTCAGCGGAGCCGTACTCACCGTGACCATGCGCCCGGCCATGGCGTTTTATAATGATTATGTAAACCATCCCGCCTTCTACGGACTTGGCCTGCACGCGATGCGCACGGGCAATGAGATAGTGCTCCGCCGCCTGCGGCGCGGCAGGCTCGACGAGTGCTTCCTCTGCGTGACGGGCGGCAGCGAGTTTGCCGCCTCGCTCTCCGAGGACTCGGCCTGCGGACGGAACCGTGCCCGCGACCAGGAGAGCGGCTGGCTCGTGCGCCCGGAGCTGCGCCTGGATATACCGCTCCGGTTCTCCGGCGGATGCTGCGAGGCCAGGGTCTGCCTGGGCTTCGGCGCGAGCGAGGGCGATGCCCGGCGCTGCGCCGCCGCCGCGATGGAACTGAAGGACTCTGACGCGGCCTCGCTGCCGGAGCTGTCGGCAGCCCTGCTCGGACTCGACGCGGCGAGCGTTGGCGAGGCCGGCGACATCCTCTCCGCCGTGGTGTTCCCGCGGGCAGCGCACTGCGGCTCCGTGCGCGGGCGCGGCGGTCTGTGGAGCTTCGGCATTTCAGGCGACAGGCCGCTCGTGCTCTTCGACGCGCGCTCGGCGAGAATGCCCTCCTCCGTCGAGACGGCGGTGAAGCTCTGCGCATATCTGCTGAGCCTCGGGGTCGAGCTCGATCTCGCGGTGATCTCAGGCGACGGCGGGGACTACCACCGCGCGCAGTCCGCCCGCGTGTCCTCCCTGCTCGCGAAGCTGGGGCTCGAGCATCTGCTTGGTGCCGACTGCGGAATACACATCTGCGACGCCGCGGGCGACATCGTCGCTCTCCGCGAGAGCGCGTGCTGCATATTGAATGAGGACGGGCTGCCCGGGGCAGAGCTGAAGTTAGTTGACCATAATATATTTATGTCTACTAATTTGCCCCGCCGCCCCGCCGGGACACCTCCACGGTATGAATACCTGCCGGACGGTGGTTTTAGATATTATGTAAACTCATCGCTCCCGCCGCGGGCATGGACCCACATGCTCACGAACGGCTCCTTAGGCTTCCTGGCCGCAGACTGCGGCACGGGCTTCATGTGGATTGAGAATGCCCGCGAGGCCCCGCTGACTCCCTGGCTCAACGTGCCGGCCGCCGTGCGCGGCTATGAGCGGCTGGAGATCGAGCGCGGCGGCGAGCTGTATTCGCTCTTTGCCGCACCGGAGGGCGAGTGCGCTGTGACTTACGAGCCGGGCTGCGCCCGATGGGAGAGGGAGCTGCCGTTCGGGCGCACCTCCGTGACCGCGTTCATCCCTCCGGAGGCGGACGCGCGCGTGCTCATCATAGAGACTCCACCGGGCTGCGCCGTGAAATGGGTGCTCCCGCTCGCGCTCACGCCGAACGTATCCGACAGGCCGTTCACGCTGGTCAGACACTCCGACGGCGTGTTCGCCGCCGAGAACCTGCGCTCAGAGCGTGACCTCGTCTTTTCCGCTCGTTCGAATGCAGCGGAGCTCGGCTGGACATGCGACGGCGCTGCGGCCAACGCCGGCGGGTTCGCCGGGGAGCAGGGCGCGGGCCTCGCTTCCCCGTGCTTTGCGGCCCGCTGGGAGTCCGGCGGCGAGCTCGTCATCGTCTGCGGCTGCGGCGGAGGGCTCGCGGAACTCACCCGTCCGGAGGCGGCGCGCGAAGCTCTCGCGCGGGCTCGGGGCGAGTGGGAGCCGCGGATATCGCTCGAGTGCGGCGACTCGGAGCTCTCCCGCGCGGCCGGCGTATGGCTGCCGTATCAGACGCTCGCCTGCCGTCTGATGGGGCGCACGTCGATATACCAGAGCGGAGGCGCAATAGGCTTCCGCGACCAGCTTCAGGATGCGGTGAACATGCTCATGCTGCGCCCGGAGCTCTGCCGCGCTCAGATCATCGAGTGCTGCCGCCGGCAGTACCGCGAGGGCGACGTGCAGCACTGGTGGCACCCCGGGCCCGGCGGCGGGCGCGGAGTGCGCACCCGGTGCAGCGACGATCTGCTCTGGCTGCCTTGGGCCGTGTGCGAATACGTCGAAAAGACAGGCGGCCGCAATTTGCTCGCCGAGAGCGCGCCGTTTCTGGACTCGCCCGTGCTGGTAGAGGTCGAGCGCGACAGATATGAGCAGGCCGGGTTTACGGCCGAGAGCGCGTCTGTCGCCGAGCACTGCCGCCGTGCCATCGAGGCTGTCGTATCGCGCGGGACAGGGCCGCACGGGCTGCTTCTCACCCTCGGCGGCGACTGGAACGACGGCATGGATGAGAACACCGGCGAGAGCGTTTGGCTGAGCTGGTTTTTCCTGCATGTCGTCCGCCGGTTCAACGCGCTGATGGGCTGGGGGCTGCTCGACGGCTTCTGCCGTGCTCTGGCTGCGGCACTCGACTCCGCATGGGACGGGACGCACTGGCTGCGCGGCTACTTCGCCGACGGCACGCCCATAGGCTCGGACTCGGCGCGCTGCTGCCGCATAGACTCCATCTCGCAGAGCTTTGCCGCCCTCTGCCCGGAGGCCGACGGGGAAAAACTGCGCTCTGCGCTCGCCGAGGCCGCGGCGCGTCTCGCCGACGGCGGGCCCGTGCGCCTGTTCGACCCGCCCTTCGAGGACTCAGAGCCCTGCCCCGGATATATCGAGAGCTACGGCCCCGGTTTTCGCGAGAACGGCGGGCAGTACACCCATGGGGCGGTGTGGCTCGCGCTCGCGCTGCTGCGCGCCGGAATGGGACGTGAGGGGCTGGGCGTGCTGCTCAGCCTGCTGCCGCGCGGCGGCGACGGCTACGGTGGCGAGCCTTTCGTACTCGCGGCCGACGTGAGCACGAATCCCGACCACTCCGGCGAGGCCGGCTGGACCTGGTACACCGGCTCGGCCGGATGGCTCTGGCGCGCCGTGGCCGAGGAGGTGCTCGGCCTGAGGCCGCGCTGCGGACGCATATACCTCGAACCGCTGCCGGAATTCGGCGACTTCTCGCTCGTCTGGCGTCCGGTCAGCGGCGGACGCTTTTTGATCGAGGTGCGCGGCGGCGCGATCTCGGTAAACGGCAGGCCATATGACGGAAAGGGCTTGCCGATGTGAGCGGCCGTGTGGTAAAATATATAATGTATATTTTTGTATATCCGAGGGGGTATGCCCATGAAAGTCACAAGAACTGAGCTTGCTCCGCTGGTGTTCCTCACCTGCGTGAACACCGGCAAGTTCAAAACCGGCTGCCTGTCGCTGTATATGCTCGATCAGCTCACGCGGGAAAACGCAGCCAGAAACGCCCTCATACCATATGTCCTCCGCCGGGGCAGCGCCCGCCACCCCGATATGGAGAGCGTGTC
>CAJFRI010000024.1 GCA_904419385.1 Candidatus Heteroscillospira lomanii | reverse complement strand
GAGATGAACCAGGGGTATTATAAAGAGCTCACGATGTATATCCTCGCCGGCAAGCTCAAGATAGAGGAGCTGCGCAGCAAGGACCTGCCCGAGCTCAAGGCCAAGGCGGAGGCAAGCGGCCTGCCGGAGGATGCCCAGGCGGCGAACGATCTCGCCAACATGATAGGACGCTTTGAGAAAAAGCTGCACGACCTCGATCTCACGCGCGTCATTTCCATACAGATGGCGCCGCAGATCCGCATGATACAAAACAACGACAGCCTCATGGCCGAGAAGATACAGACTTCGATCGTCAACACCATCCCGCTCTGGAAGAGCCAGATGGTGCTCGCGCTCAGCCTTGAGCACTCAAAGCAGGCCATGAACGCCCAGCGCGAGGTGAGCAACGTCACGAATGAGCTCCTGCGTAAAAACGCTGAGGCGCTGCGTACCGGCTCCGTCGAGGTGGCAAGGGAGTCCGAGCGCGGCATAGTAGACATCGAGACGCTCAAGCACACCAATGAGCAGCTTATTGCGACGCTGGAGGAAGTCCGCCAGGTGCAGGATGAGGGCCGCGCCAAACGCGCCGAGGCTGAAGTCGAGCTTGGCAGGATCGAGGGCGAACTCAAGCAGAAGCTCCTTGAGATAAGAGGCTGATTTTAAGAGGTATCCGCGTATGTCTTTCTTTAAAAGAAAATGGGTTGCCATAGTCATAGCCTTCATAGTTATAGTCTCCGCGACAAATTCCGGAGCGACAGCCTCTATGGAGCGCGCATCGCGTGAGGTGGAAGAGCTGTTCTATTCCGGTGTCGAGGTCGACGGATATCTCCATCCGAGCATATATTCCCAGCTGCAAAAGCGATGCGACGCGGCCAACGGCCTCATTTCCCTCGGCCGCAAGTATGATCTGAGCACCGAGAGCGATGCGTTGGCTGAAGCCCGCGAGTATGTCGGATATTCCAGCAGCCCGAGCGGCTATTACTACAATGATGTCGATCTCGAGACCGCATTCGATGCGCTCTGCGCAAAGCTCTCCGAATGTGAACTGGCCGACCGTGACCGTGAGATGATGGACGAGTATGTCTCGACCTTTGACAACGCCGCCCGCGTAATAGCCGACTCCGGATATAACGACGCCGTGCGCGAGTTCTACCGCGACGTCGTCTACCAGTTCCCGGCCGAGTGGTTTTATGACAATCTTTATATTGAGACCCCGAGCTATTTCGGGACCATGTGGTATTGATCTATGAAATTTAAAAGAGCAGCAGCATTCCTGCTGACCATCATCCTTGCGCTCAGTGCCATGAGCGCCGGCGCCCTCGCCGTAGTCGAGCCGACGGAAGATTTCTATGTCGCAGACTATGCAAATGTCCTGTCCGATGAGACGGAACAGCTCATAATCAACTATAACGGCGCGCTCGAGCAGCAATGCGACGGGGCGCAGGCCGTTGTCGTCACCGTCGAGTATCTCGACGGCATGTATGCCGATGAATATGCCACCGCGCTCTTTAACGAGTGGGGGATAGGCAGTTCGTCATCTGACAACGGCGTCCTGCTCCTCCTCGCCGTCGAGGAGAACAAGTTCTGGATGGTGCAGGGGCTCGGCATAGCCTCGGCGCTCACGACCGACGACATAAACTCCATCCTCGACAACTACCTGGCGCAGCCGTTTGATGCCGGCGACTACGACACCGCCGTCACCGACGCTTTCATGCAGATACTCGCGTGGTATGACGGGTATTACTCCGCAAATGTCATCGCCTCGAACCCTGAATACCAGCAGGCATACGAACAGCAGAGCTCAGCCTCGCGCAGTTCCGGCGTCATGTCCAGCATCATCACAGTCGTAATAGTGCTGGTTTTCATATCCATGTTCACATCCCGCTCGCGCTACCGCCGCACCGGTGGGGGAGGATTTTTCTTCCCGTTCTGGATGGGGTCCATGTTCGGCCGCGGAATGCGCCACGGGCCGCACCACGACCACTGGGATGACGACGATCATTTCGGCGGCTGGGGCGGCGGCACCGGTCATGGAGGAGGCGGCTTCGGCGGCTTCGGTGGTTTTGGCGGTGGAGGCGGATTTGGAGGCGGCGGCTTCTCCAGCGGGGGAGGCGGCGGCCGCCGCTGAGGCTGTCAGTTAAAAAGAGCTTTTCTTCGGAAAAGCTCTTTTTGGTGTAAATGCTGAGAGGGCGTGATGACTTTGCCGGTAAAAGAAAAGGAGAGAACTGTGCTGCGCTGCGGCTGCCCTGTGCGCTGCGCGCTAATAGCAGCCGGCGCGATAGTGACTGCGCTTTATTTCATCACCCGCAGCAACAGGGATGTGATGCTTGCCGTCTCAGATGGGATTGTAAGGCCTTATCACACGCTGATGGGCCGCCTGTGTTCGCTGTTTCCGTTCTCGGTCGCCGAGCTGATATACGCCGCCGGGATCATTGCGGCTGTCGTTTATACGGCCTGGTGCGTCCGCTCTGCAGTGCATGGCTTGCCGCTGCCCGCCGTACTGCGCCGCTGGATAATAACTGCGGCAGCTGTATTCATTACGTTCTTCGGCGGCATCTGCCTGCTCTGGGGCGTATTCTATTACAGCTTTGACTTTGCCGACCTCAGCGGGCTCGAGCGCCGGGACGTGTCCGTCACAGAGCTGGAGGAAGCGACCCGCATGTTTGCCAACCTGGCAAACGAATATGCGCCGCTCGTAGAGCGGGATGCGGCGCTTACATATACGGCCGATGCCGGTGATATCCTCAGCCGTGCCCCTGAAGCTTTCGAGGGAGCCGTGGACGTTTTCCCGTTCCTAGACGGAGCAATGCTCGAACCTAAAGCCATGCTGTTTTCAGAGATAATGAGCGCCATGAACTTCACCGGTTTTTTCTTTCCGTTCACAGGCGAGGCGAACATCAATGTGAACGCGCCGGACTGCTTCATCCCGTGCACCGCCATGCATGAGATATCGCATCAGCGAGGCATAGCTCCGGAGGACGAGGCAAATTTTATCGCCGTACTCGCATGCCTCGATAGCGGTGACGCAGAATTTATATATTCCGGCGCGCTGTTTGCCTATCTCCACCTCGGAAACGCTCTTTACAAAGCCTCCCCTGAGGCGTATCATGATGTGGCCGCGACACTGTGCGGCGAGGCGAGAGCCGATCTTGACGCCAACAACAGCTATTGGGCCAGCCGCGACACGGAGGCTGCCGCGATAAGCGAGAGCGTCTACACCGGCTTCCTCTATACCCAGGGCGATGAGCGCGGACTTCAGAGCTACGGTGCCTGTACCGACCTGCTGGTCGCCTATTACCTCGAGGAGGGTCTCTAGCCAATGGCCGTGATGATCGCTGTCTGCGCGTTGTACCTTGCCGCCGCAGCCGCGTTCTTTCATCTGGCGCTTATCCGCGGCGGAGCCAACAAGATGGGCCGCCGCTCGCCTGATGACAAGTTCTGGGGCGGTCATTATGATGAGATAAGCGCAGGCGTCTCTTGGTTTTATGCCCAGAAGCCGGAACAGGTTGAGATACTCTCGCACGACGGCCTGCGCCTGTGCGGGTATTTTCTCCCGGCCGAAAATGCGCGCGCCACGCTCATCCTCATGCACGGCTACCGCTCGGCCGAGCTTTTTGATTTCAGCTGTATATACGAGCATCTGCACAACCTCGGATTCAATCTTCTTGTCCCATGGCAGAGAGCACACGGGAAAAGCGAGGGAAAGCTTATCTGCTTTGGCGTGAAAGAACGAATTGACTGTTCGCGCTGGGCGGAGTATATTAGTGAGAGGCTGGGGAAAAAACTCCCCATCATCCTCGAGGGGATGTCGATGGGAGCGACTACTGTTCTCATGGCCGCCGGGCTGGATCTGCCGGAAAATGTCGCCGGAATCGTCGCAGACTGCGGATTTACGACTCCTTATGAGGTGATCGAACACACGATGCGCCGCTGGCACATCCCGCCGCACCCGTATCTCGATCTCATGCTGCCGGCCGCCATGGCCTTCGGCATAGACCTGAAGATGTCCACGGCGGACGCACTCCGGCGATGCCGCCTGCCCGTGCTGCTCATACACGGTGACCGCGATGACATTGTCCCGCCGGAGATGTCGCGCCGCAACAGAGACGCCTGCGCAGGCGAGTGCCGCCTCCTCGAAGTGCACGGAGCCGGACACGCATTCAGCTATATTGTCGCAACTGACGAGTGCAACGCTGCGCTCGACGCATTTTTTAAAAAGATATTGAAAACGGAGAGTGTTGGGAATGATTGAAATAGCAGTCAACGACCTCAAAAAATTTGCCCCGGAGCTGCACGCCGGCGACAGGATCGCTCTCACCGGCACTGTGTACACGGCCCGAGACGCGGCGCACAAGCGCATATTTGAATTGCTCGACAGGGGAGAAGCGCTGCCTTTTGAGCTGAACGGCGCCGTGATATATTACACAGGCCCCACTCCGGCCAAAGACGGCCGCCCCGTCGGCTCCTGCGGCCCTACGACTTCCGGGCGCATGGACAAGTTTACTCCGCGGCTGCTTGACCTCGGCCTTGCCGGCATAATAGGAAAGGGCGAGCGCAATGACGCCGTGGCGCAGGCGCTCTGCCGCAACGGCGCAGTCTATTTCTCCGCCGTCGGCGGGGCCGGGGCCCTCATGGCAAAGCATGTCACCGCAGCCGAGGAGATCGCGTTTCACGATCTCGGCTGCGAATCGATAAAGCGCCTCACCGTCGAACACCTGCCGCTCACGGTGGCAGTCGACTGCTCCGGCGGCGATATTTTCCGTGATGGACGCGCCAAATACGCAAGGTGATTTCCCCGGGGTGATTTGATGGATTACGAAAAGCTGGTCAATCTGGCGACAGACGTCGGCTGCCGTCTGATGTCCAGCGGCGCTGAGATATACAGGGTGGAAGACTCCGTGTCAAGGGTGCTGCGCGCATACGGCGTGGAAGCGCCGGAGGTTTTCGCCCTGCCGAACTGCCTGATCGTCAGCATAAACACGCCCGATGGCCGCCCCATCACAAGGATGAGGCGCATCCCCGTCCACGGTACGGATATAGAAGAGCTGGACATTTACAATGAGATAAGCCGCGAGCTCTGTTCACAGACGCCGCCGGTCGGCGAAGCTCTTGATATGCTCTCGCGCATCACCTCTGTGCGCCGCAGTTTCAGGCCTACGGAGGTGCTGCTCGGATACTCGTTTGCAACCGCTTTTTTTACACTGCTGTTCGGCGGGAGCGTAATGGACGCAGTCTGCGCTTTTGTATGCGGCTCGGCGGTCGGCCTCTGTCTCATGTTCGGCTCCAAGATAGCCGGTCGCAACGGATTTTTCCTCACAGTCCTCGGAAGCGCCGTCGCCGCTTTCCTGGCGCATCTGTTCGTTGTCGGAGGACTTGGCTTTGATGTTGACACGATCACTATCGGCGTCCTGATGCTGCTCGTGCCCGGCGTTCCTCTGACAAACGCAATGCGCGAGATCCTCGCCGGTGATATCTACTCCGGCCTCAGCCGGGCAGCTGAAGCCATACTCACAGCCGCGGCCATCGCCCTCGGCGTTGCCGTAGGCATAGCCCTCGGGCTCCCTGTATGACTGGAGGGAAAACACCTTGAATTTAGTTTACGATTATTTCCTGCCGTGCCTCTATGCTTTTCTAGCCTGTACGAGCTACACGCTGGTGTTCAATATCCACGGCAGGGAACAGCTCGTGTGCGGTTTCGGCGGAGCCATCGGCTGGTTCATATATCTGCTTTTGAATGAGACGATATTTGCGGCGTTCACAGCAGGCGCCGCCATATGTGTGTTCTCCGAGATAATGGCGCGAATCATAAGATGCCCGGCAACCGGCAGCCTCCTGGTCGCGCTCCTGCCGCTTGTGCCCGGCGGCGGAATATATTACGCAATGAGCTACTGCATGGCCGGAGATATACAGAAGTTCCTGCAGACACTGCTGCACACTCTCGGCATAGCCGCAGCGCTCGCGGCCGGCGTCATGCTTGTGTTCACCATGCTGCGCACGATAGACGCCATAAAGCGCCTGCGCCGCTCTGCGTGAAAAAATTTCTATGAAACTATTGCATATAGCTGCATATAGTGTTATAGTATTCACGACAATTTCATAGATGTCTTCAGGGCGGGGTGAGATTCCCCACTGGCGGTATAGTCCGCGAGCGCCGCTCGGCGCAGAACCGGTGTGACTCCGGTACCAACGGTAAAGTCCGGATGAAAGAAGATGTCGTCTCAGAGCTCTTTTTGCTTTTGTCATGACACACCTGTGGAAGCCATCATGTGTTGTCAGCAAAGTGAAAGGAGTTTTTTTAATGTCAACCGCAGCAATTACGAAAAACCGGATCGATCCCACCGAGCGCACAAAGCGCATTGTCACCCTAGCTATGCTTGCAGCCCTGGCATATGCCGTTATGTATGTCGGCCGCGTGCCGATTTGGGGCTTCGTGAACTACGACCCGAAAGACGTCGTCATCATCATCTCCGGCTTCATTTACGGGCCGCTCTCGGCGGCGACCATATCCGTCGTCGTCTCGTTCCTCGAGATGATCACGGTGAGCGACACCGGGCCCATGGGCATGCTCATGAACATCATCTCCACATGCGCGTTCGCGTGCACGGCGTCGTTTGTCTACTCCCGCTTCCGCACAAAGCGCGGCGCGCTATCCGGCCTCATCTGCGGCGTCGCTGTTGTCGTGCCCGTGATGCTGCTCTGGAACTACATCATCACACCGCTGTATATGGAGACCACGCGCGAGACTGTCGCCGCCATGCTCCTGCCGATATTCCTCCCGGCCAACCTGCTCAAGTCATGCATCAACATGGCGATAACGCTCCTGCTCTATAAGCCCATCATTACCGCGCTGAGACGTGTGAATCTCCTGCCGGAAAGCCGGGCGGCAGACTCGGCCGGCGGCAAAGTCAGCCTTGGCATCACTATCCTCGCACTGGCTATCCTCATCACCGCCATCCTCATCGTGCTCGTCCATCAGGGCATTATTTGAAAATTTTGCAACTGATAATCCTTCGGTTTTTCGGGATACTAGAGCTGTAACTCAATTTACCGGAGGGACAGATATGAAAAGATTTCTCCTTGTTTGCTCCGCGGCGGCTATGATCGTGTCCGTGTTCACCGGCTGCAGCAACGGCCGTGTTGATGACACAGTGCCCCCGGCGGCCACGCTTTCGCCGAGTCCGATAGTCAGCCCGAGCGACGATATCACAGACGATGTCAAACGCGGTATCGACGACATGGGCGACGCTGTCAGAGACGGCGCCGAAGATGTGAAAGACGGCATTGAAGACATGGTCGAATCACCGCGCGGCACTATGTGACGCCGCAATTTTAAAAAGGCAATATGCCGAATGGCATATTGCCTTTTTACATGTCTGGATATATAATTTTTTCCAAGGAGTTGATAAAAATGAGCTACATACCCACACCCGAACAGGCTCTTGAGCTCGTGAAGAAATACAACAGCGAGCCTTTCCATATCCAGCACGCCGAGACTGTGTCAAAAGTGCTCGGCTATTTTGCCGGTAAACACGACCCCGACCGCATCGACTACTGGCGCACCGTAGGCATGCTGCACGACATAGACTTTGAGCTATACCCGGAACAGCACTGCGTCAAAGCCGTCGAGCTGCTGCACGACAACGACGTAGACGACGGCGTCATCCGCTCCGTCGTGAGCCACGGCTATGGCCTCTGCTCCGACGTGAAGCCCGAGGAATACATGGAAAAAGTCCTCTTCGCCGTCGACGAACTCGCCGGGCTCATAGGTGCGGCCGCCCTCATGCGGCCTACAGGCATGGAAGGCCTCGGCGTGAAATCGGTCATGAAAAAATTCAAATCGAAAGGGTTTGCCGCCGGCTGCTCCCGCGATGTCATCCAGCAGGGTGCCGATATGCTCGGAGTCGATCTCCCGGAGCTCATAGAACAGACGCTCGAGGCAATGAACTCATGATCCGGCCGGCCTCGGCTCATATTTGAGCCCGCCGAAATCGCTCAGGTCGTCTTTCAGATAACACAGCGCTCCATCTATGTCGCCTCCGCGCAGGCATTCGATTATCTTGACGTGGTTGCGGGTGTCGGTGTGCGGTATGCCGTCATCCCATTTGCCCCAGTAAAACTGCGCATAGGCGCGCTTCAGGCGCGACATGCATCTCGTGAGCTCCTCGAGCGCGTAATTGCTGCCGCAATATCCAATCAGGCGGATGTGGAACTCGGTGTTGTACTCCCAATGCGTCCACGCATCGACGTTCTCGAGCTCGCACTTGTCGTTTATCTCTTCGAGACGCTTGAACTGCGACGGTGTGATGCGCCAGTACCTTTCGCGCAGGACGCCGCCCTCGAGTATCAGCCGAAACTCTATCATCTCAGCGATATCTTCGGCTGTCAGCCGGACAACCTCGTAGCCATACCGCGGGATGCTGCGCAGCACATTCTCATTGCACAGCTCGATAAGTGCCTCGCGCACAGGAGATTTGCTGCAGTTATATCGCTCGACAAGTTTTTTCTCGTTGAGTATATCTCCCGGACGGTACTCCATTGAAAAAATGCCGTCCATTATGGCGCTGTATATAGTATCTTTCAGACTGGTCTCGTTCTTCATATGATCACCCCTTAAAACCTTTAACTATTTTACCAGATTATTTGTCCGAAATAAAGTCATTTTGACGTATTTCACAAAAATCATTGACATTAAGTTCATGGGTTGTTATAGTAATGTCAGTAATCCTATTATTGATATTATCAGCTCGGGAGTACGATGATCAATGAATCAAAAACTGGAAAATGAGTTTATAGACATCCTCAGGAGCGAGCTTGTCCCCGCTCTCGGCTGTACCGAGCCGATAGCCATTGCCTACGCCGCCGCAAAGGCAAGGCAGGTGCTCGGCTGCTTTCCCGACAGCATAGAGCTATGCTGCAGCGGAAACATAATCAAAAATGTAAAGGGCGTCACTGTCCCGAATTCCGGAGGCATGCGCGGCATCGATGTCGCGGCAACGCTCGGCGTCGTAGGCGGGGATGCAGACAGAGAGCTTGAAGTCCTCGAGGGAGTCACAGCCGAGGACATCGCCAGGACAAAGGAACTTGTCGGCAAGGGATATGCCACATGCAGGCTCAAGGAAAACGTCGCAAATCTTTACATCGTCGCCTCCGTCCGTGCAGGGGAGCACACCGCAAGCGTCACCATAGTGAACCGGCACACTCTCATCACGGAGATCACCAAGGACGGCCAGACTATTTATTCGCATAAGATACACAGCCAGGGAAAAAATGACAGCAAATGGGATATGACGGTCGCATCCATAATAGATTTTGCAGACACAGTCGACCTCGACAAAGTGAGAGATCTGCTCTCACGTCAGATCGAGATGAACACCGCCATATCCGAGGCCGGACTCAGAGGCGACTTCGGCGTCCATGTGGGCCGCACTCTGCTCGAGGCATACGGCCGCGACGATGTGCGCATCCGCGCGAGGGCAAAGGCTGCCGCCGGTTCTGATGCGCGGATGGGCGGCTGCAGCCTGCCGGTGGTCATCAATTCCGGCAGCGGCAACCAGGGCATGACCGTGTCGCTCCCGGTCATCGAGTACGCGCACGAGCTCGGCCTCTCAGACGAGAAACTCTTCCGCTCGCTGCTCGTCAGCAACCTCGTGTCCATCCATCTCAAGCACTATATCGGCAGCCTGTCGGCTTTCTGCGGTGCTGTGACTGCGGCCGCCGGGGCCGGCGCTGCCATCACCTATATGTCCGGAGGGACTTGCCAGCAGATAGGCATGACTATCGTCAATACGCTCGCAAATGTAGGCGGCGTGATCTGCGACGGCGCCAAGTCCTCTTGTGCCGCGAAGATCTCATCCGCTCTCGACGCCGCCATTCTGGCGCACACGCTCAGCATGAACGGCCTCGCATTCAGCGCCGGTGAAGGTATAGTCGAAAACGATTTGGAGAGCACAATCAAGAGCGTCGGCTATGTCGGCCGAGTCGGCATGAAAGATACGGATATCCAGATTCTGAACATTATGCTCGATCAAATAAAATTTTAATATTCTTATTTAAGGGGGTATTCATTTGGATCTGAAAGAGAACCTCATGCTCAAGGGAGCTTTCAAACTGGCCAGAGATTGCGCCGGAGTGACTGCCGACGACACTGTCGTCGTAGTCTGCGACTTTGAGTCTTTTGAGGTCGCAAATCAAGTGGCCAGGTCGTGCCTTGCGCTCGGTGCATGTACAAACATGGTAGTATTTGAACCGACCAAGAGCCACGGCGAGCCACCACCTGACATGGTAGGAGCCGCAATGGAGCGGGCAACTGCGGCATTCCTGGTAACGACAAAATCCATGTCTCATACCCCAGCCGTCCGTGCAGCAAGGGCTGCCGGATGCCGTATTATAACAATGCCGGAAGTATATCCTCACATGCTCATCCACGGCGCCATCGAGGCGGATTTCCCGGCGCAGGCAGTAGTCGCAGCAAAACTGCGCGATATGCTGACGGCGGCAAAAACAGCCAGGATAATCTGCGAGGAAAACGGAACAGACATATCTTTTGTGCTGGAAGGGCGGACCGGCAGGGCGGTAGACGGGATCGCCAGAACTCCCGGCTCATTTGCCGCTCCGCCCAACATAGAATCCTGCATAGCTCCGGTTGAGGATAAGACAAACGGTGTGTATGTCGTCAGCGCAAGCATAGCCGGTGTGGGTGCTGTGAGCAGCCCTGTCAGGCTTACCATAGAAAACGGCGTCATAAAGACCATAGAAGGCGGCCAAGACGCAGATCTTTTGAAAGAGATACTCGACCGCCCCGGCAATCCCAACTGCTACCGGATAGGTGAGCTCGGCATCGGCCTCAATCCATGTGCCATACCGTGCGGCTCACTGTTGGAAGATGAGGCTCCTCTCGGCACCGTTCACATTGCCGCCGGCAACAACGCCTCAAACTTTCCCGGCGGCCAGAACAGCGCCCCTGTGCATATCGATATGATAGCAAAAGGCGCGACTGTCTATATTGACAGCACTGCGATCCTGATCGACGGAATCTTTCAGGACGATGCATTAAAATAAGCGGCAGGCGGATCCATCTCCGTTTGTAAATATTTTATTTTTGAAAGCGAGGACAATATCATGAAAAAGACAATAGCACTTCTGCTTGTGGTTTGCATGGCTCTCGCACTCTGTGCATGCGGCGGCACTCAGGAAAGCGCCGCACCTGATTCCAACGCCCCGGAGAGCAATGTATCGGCCGATTGGATGGGGGCGGACCTCAACGGCGTGGCCGGAGCGGTCGGCGGCGGATGGTATTCGACATTTGCTGCTTTTACCGAGCTGCTGATGGAGAAAGAACCTCTGATTTCAGTACGAGTATCTCCCGGTTCCGGCATCGGAAACTCTGCTACGATTTCGGATGGTACTTATGACATCGGTTGGATATATCCTCCGATCGCACAGCTTGCGTATAACGGCGAAGCGCCCTATGACGGGGTATATGACGGAATCCGTGTTATCGCAACAGGTCTCAGCCCGCAGATCATCGAGGTGATCGCAAGGGCAGATGTCGATGTCGAGAGCATTGATGAAATTTTTGAAAATCAAATGGGTATCCGCTGGCTCACGCCTAATAAGGGCTCGACCACGCCGGCCCTGTTCTTTGATATAATGCTGCAGTACTATGGAGTCACAGAGGATGATATAAGCAGCTGGGGCGGCAGCACTACATACACGCCTTACAGCGATTGGGCTCAGCTTGCTCAGGACGGACATATAGACATCATGTTCAACCAGGGCTCCATACCGTTCAGCACCACTCAGGAGATAGCCGCGAACACCGACCTCAAGCTGCTGTCTCTGCCCGCTGGGCTTCGTGAACATTTGTCGCAGAACTACGCGCTTGAGGAAACTGTCATCCCCGGAGGCACATATGACTTCGAGCCCGATGACATAGAAACTCTGCAGATGTCCTCCGGCCTTGGCTGCAGCGCCGACCTCGACAATGACACTGTGTATCGCATATTGGAGATAATAGAGGCAAATCTGGATGAATTCAAGGCAATAAGCCCCAGCTTTGCGGACTTCTCGCTTGAAACGGCATGGCAGAACACAGGCGATGTGCCGCTTCATCCCGGTGCAGAACAATTTTATAAAGACCACGGCTATATGGAGTAACCACTGCTGCCGGCCGGCGGCAGAGGGGAGCGCTGTTTCTGCCGCCGGCACGGCTCCAAACTTCAACTTGGGAGTGTTTTGAATGAGAAAATTAAAAGGCGTGCCGAATTACATCTGTATGGTCCTGGGCGTATTTATCTCGTTATTCTCCCTGTTCACAGCGGCCAACGGCGTATATGCCCCATTTATTCAGCGTGGTATACATGTTGGCGCACTCCTTCCAATGGCTTTCTTCCTGTACCCCGCAACCAAGAAATCTCCTAAAGACAGGATCGCAGTCGTAGATATCATCTTTGCCGTTCTTTCAGTGTTGCCGTGCCTGTACGTGATCCTTAACAAAGATGCACTGGAGACCCGCATGGTGTTCGTCACAGACCTCACCACCATACAGCTGGTAATGGGCTCCATACTGATTATCTGCTTCCTTGAGGCAATGCGCCGCTGCGTCTCCAGCGTCATGGCTTTGCTGGCGCTGATAGGTCTGGTCTACATGTGGGCCGGCCCTTACCTCAGCGGCATGCTCGCACACGACGGCCTTGAATTCCAACGCATTATTGAAAGCTGCACGCTTCTCACCGACCAGGGTGTTTTCGGCAGCCTGATGGGAACTTCGGCTACATTCATTATAGTCTTCTGCATATTTGGAGCATTTGCCGTCGAGAGCGGAGCCGGCCAGTTCTTTACCGACTTCTCCCGAGCCGTTGCCGGGCATACCCGCGGCAGCTCTGCAAAGATAGCGACCATAAGCGCCGGACTGTTCGGTACTATGACCGGTTCTGCTGTTGCAACGGTCTATACGACCGGAACTTTTACGATACCCCTTATGAAAAAGGGCGGTTTCACACCTGACTTTGCCGGAGCCGTTTCCGCAGTCGCTTCCACCGGCGGACAGATAATGCCTCCTATCATGGGTGCAGCAGCGTTCCTGCTTGCAGAAAACCTCGGCATCACATATGGAGAAGTCGCTGTAAAGTCTGCCATAATTGCAGTCCTGTATTATTTTTCCCTCTTTGCGATGATACACTTCAAGTGTCTCAAAGAGGATATCCGCGGTGAAGACAAGGCAGACTTGCCCGATCTCAAAGTCATCCTCAAAAAATCCTATCTTTTCATCCCCATTGTCCTTCTTCTTGTCCTGCTCATAACCGGTACGTCGACGCTTCTCTCCGGCCTGTGGGCCACCGTAGCATGCATAGTCGTCAGCATGTTCAGTAAAGAAACCCGTATGACTCCGCGCAAGCTCATCAACGCCCTTTACTCCGGCGGCAAGAGCTCGGTCATGTGCATGGCTGCTCTGGGCGGTGCCGGAATAATCGTCGTTGCCGTCACCTACAGCGGACTGGCTCTCAGTTTTTCCAGCCTCGTCGTAAGCCTGTCCCACGGCATCAAGTTCTTTGCCCTCCTGCTCATAGCCGTTGCCTGCATGATACTCGGTATGGGCGTCCCCAGCACGGCGGCCTATGTCATAGCATCCGCTCTTGGATGCCGCATATTGCTTCGCCTTGGCGTTTCCCCCTTCGCGGCGCATATGTTCGTGTTCTATTTCTCGATCATATCCAACATCACTCCTCCCGTCGCCGTCGCAGCTTATGCAGCGGCCAACGTTGCGGAATCAAATCCGATGAAAACAGGTGTGCTTGCATCGATATTGGCGGTCGTCGCATATATAGTCCCGTTCATCGCCGCATATAACCCTGCGTTGCTTCTCGAGGGCACGCCAGTAATGATAGTCCAATCTACGATAACCGCGTTCGTCGGTGTATATCTTATCGCGGCTGCTATCCAGGGATATTTTATGGGACACCTCAACCTGCTGAAGCGTCTGATAGTCGCGTGTGCTGCCATGGGATTTATGATAGTCGGCACATTTACGGATGTTATTGGCCTTATAATCCTTGTGGCTTTTGTAGTCTATCAGAAATTCATCGCAAACAAGAAAGAACCCAACATCCCGGCAAATGCATAAACAAGAACATTGCCTGTGCAAGAAATGGGCCGCGCCAAAAGGCGCGGCCCATTTCTTGTGTTCACATACCATAGATTATCCAGCCGGCGGCAAATGCCAGCGCGGCCGACAGAAGCCCGTGCAGCAGCTTCGCCCCGGCACAGCGCAGTCCATATGACAGCCCGGAACCCGATACGACAGCCGCTGCCTGCAGCTGCACCGACAGCCCGCCCCATCCGAGGATAAAGGCCGCCAATGCAAGATCCTGTGCACATGGCTGCATTTTACCCAGAGAGGCGATCCCGCTGCCGAGCTCGATGAAGCCCATCAGCAGTCCCTCACAGCGGCCTATGCTCAGCGGCAGCGCCTCGTAAATAAGTCCCGCCGCCGCAGTGAAGATCCCGGACTCGCGCATGAGCGCGGTGAGCATTGAGAAAAAGATGACAAATCCCGATACGAGCGCCGAACTCTTCACAGCCCGGAACATCGAATCTGTCAGCGCGTTCGGCAGGCTCTCGGCCTTAAACTGCGGCGCGCGCCGTGATACCGGTGCGCTTCCGCGGCACAGCAGCGCCCCGGCCAGAGCAGCTGCGGCCATATGCACGCCGTACAGCAGCAGCCCCGCCCCGGAAGATGAGAAAACGCCAACGCCGGCCATGCCTACTATAAAAGCCGGCCCGGTGTTGTTGCAGAACCTGAGCAGCCGCTCACCCTCATCATGCTTTATGGCTCCCGACGAACACAGCTGAGCCGCTGAAGCCGCACCCAGCGGATAACCTCCGACTATTCCAAACAAAAAAGCCGCCGCACCCTCACCGCTGACGCCGAAAAGAGCACGGAACAGCCTCTCGCACCGGCCCCCTATCCATGCCGGCAGTCCCAGCAGGCAGAGCAGGTTGGAGAGCACAAAAAACGGCAGCAGCGTCGGCACTATGGTCTGAGCACACAGCTCCAGCCCTCGCCGCGCGCCGTCCACCGCAGCCTGAGACCACACCACAGTCGCCGCGAACAGCGCCAGAACCGCCGCGACCGGCAGAGACCTTTTCACCGCCGACATACCGTCACCTCCGTATATTCCAGAAAAATGATATGCCGCATCATGGGATAAGATTCATACGAGCGGCATATATTTCCACATCGGAGGTGGGGGAGTATGGGCAAGGGCCTCGAGAGCGCAGCATCATTCTTCGACATTCCGGCAGAGACTCTGCCCGATGTCCCAAAGATAACCATAACCGGCACAAGCACCGTCTGCGTGGAGAACCACCGAGGGATCGAGCTGTTTTCTGATGACACCATACAGATAAATTGCGGGCGGAAAATGCTGCGTCTGCGCGGCAGCGGCTTTGAAATAGCCGGAATAAGCTCCGGCGAGATTAGAATACGCGGCCAGCTTCTCAGCCTGGAGCTGGATTAGGTGGTGGGACTATGGAAAAAACTGTTGAACTCATGCGCGGCCGGACTCTCGTAGCTGTCACCGGCGCCTCGCCGGAGAACTTTCTCAACATCTGCGCGGAGCGCGGTATATCCATTTCCGACTGCCGGCGCATATCCGAGACCGAGCTGAGCTGCATCATTGCGCGCAGGTATCTTCCCGCGGCCGAGCGCTGCGCAGAGCGAGCGCAATGCGAACTGAAAGTGCTGCGCAGAGCGGGGCTCGCTTACACGCTGTCGAAAGTCAAGCGGCGCTATTTTCTGCTCGGCGGTCTCTTTGCCGTGCTCATCCTGCTCGGGGCATCTGGACTCTATATCTGGGACATCGACATAGTAGGCAACGAGACGGTGAGCGACTCGGAGATACTCGACGCCCTGTCCGAGTGCGGAGTGTACATAGGCGCGAACTGGACCGGATTCAACTCGGATATGATACGCTCGCGCGCACTGGAACTCATGCCGCAGCTGAGCTTCATCACGGTGAATGTCCACGGCAGCCGGGCAACCGTCATAGTGCGCGAGCGCATAGAACCGCCCGCGCTCGAGAGCGGGACGGGCACGCGCGACATGGTCGCGCGGCGCAGCGGCGTCGTCGAGTACGTGAATGCATTCCGGGGCTTTGCGCTCGTGTCTGCCGGCAGCCCTGTGCTCGAGGGCGACACTGTCATATCGGGCACAGTGCCCGGGGTCGAGATCTGGGGAAAGCCGACTGAATACAGCCAGGTAAACGCCGCAGGCGAGGTCTGGGCACGCACATTTTATGAATTTACGGCCATGTCGCCGCTTGTAAGATACAAAAAAGACTTCACCGGGCGAGAAGCAACAAATTATGCCCTCATTTTGGGCGGAAAACGCATTAATTTTTACTCTAACAGTGGAATTTACCGTGACTCTTGTGATACAATCTATGATGAATGGGATCTGGCTATAGACGGGGTTTTCACTCTGCCGGTCGCCCTCGTGAGAGAGACGCGCGCACAGTATGAGCTCACCCCGGTCGAGATATCTCCGAATGAGGCTGAGGCCGGACTTCGCGCCGAGCTGTCCGCAAGGCTCAGCCGTGCCGTGGGCGAGGGGCAGGTTCTCTCCGCCGAATATCAGACGCGCGAAGACGGAGACTGCATCTATGTCACGCTCAATGCAGTCTGTCTCGAGAACATAGCAGTCCCCGGCGGCACGTCTACCACACCCTAGAGAAGGAAGTTGACAGCTAATGATAGAAAAGACCATGTCGGTCGACAGGATGGAACATATAATCGACGTGTTCGGCTCATTCGATCAGAATCTGCGCATAATCGAGACCGAACTCGACGTGAAAGTCGCATACCGCGACGAGATGATAAAAGTCTCCGGCGAGGCTGACAAAGTCATGCTCGCAGAGAAAGCAATAGCGGGCCTGCTCAGCCTTGCAGCCAAAGGCGAGAATATCGACGCGCAAAACGTGCGCTATATAATCAAGCTCGTCTCCGAGGGCCGCGACGGCAAGATAGGCGAACTGGCTCAGGACGTCGTATGCATAACTGCAAAGGGCAAGCCGGTCAAGGCCAAGACCCTCGGTCAGAAGCAGTACGTCCAGGCGATAATGGAGAACACCATAACGCTCGGCATAGGCCCCGCCGGCACAGGCAAGACATATCTGGCCGTCGCCGCGGCCGTGTCCGCTTTCCGCAACAAGGAAGTCAACCGCATAATCCTCACCCGTCCCGCCGTCGAGGCGGGCGAGCGCCTCGGCTTTCTGCCCGGCGATCTCCAGAGCAAAGTCGACCCGTATCTGCGCCCGCTGTACGATGCGCTGTTCGACATGCTCGGAGCCGAGACCTACAACAAATACCTCGAGCGGGGCAACATTGAAGTCGCTCCGCTGGCATACATGCGCGGGCGCACGCTCGACGACAGCTTCATCATCCTCGATGAAGCTCAGAACACCTCGCGCGAGCAGATGAAGATGTTCCTCACGCGAATAGGCTTCGGCTCAAAAGTCGTCATCACGGGCGATGTCACCCAGATAGACCTCCCCGGCGACAAGGCCAGCGGCCTCAAAGAGGCAATGAAAGTCCTGCGCGGCATTGACGACATAGCGATATGCACGCTCACAGGCGCCGACGTCGTGCGCCATGTACTCGTGCAGAAGATAATCGAGGCGTATGAGAAGCACGACAAGGCGAACCAGCCTGTGTCGAAGATGCCTATACCGCCTCACAGATTTAAGAGGAAACCATGATGAAACACGAGATATACGTCTCCCGCGACAGGACCGGCCTCGGCTCCGTCCAGGCCGCGAGATCCATAAAAAAAGCCGTTGCCGCCTCGCTGGAAGCCGAGGGGATCGATGTGCCGTGTGAGGTCGACGTCCTGCTCACCGACGACGAGGGGATACACGCCATGAATCTCGAGTTCCGCGGCATAGATGCGCCGACGGATGTGCTCTCGTTCCCGATGAACGAGCTGACGCCCGGTGAGTTCGATCCGGAACTCTGCGAGCGCGACCCGGACAGCGGACGGGTGCTGCTCGGCGACATGGCCATCTCGCTCGAGCGCGCCAGAGCCCAGGGCGATGAGTTCGGGCACGGGGAGGAGCGCGAGATATGCTATCTTGCCATCCACTCGACGCTCCATCTGCTCGGATACGACCATGTCGACGAGGGAGAGGACAAGCGCCTCATGCGCTCCCGCGAGAAAGCCATATGCGCCAAGCTTGGAATCTGACGCGCGCCTTCCGCTTTGCGCTGCGCGGCATAATCAAAACTTTCTTATCCGAGCGCAATATGCGCATACACACAGCTGCGGCGTTTTATGTCGTCATCGCCGGCATGGTGTGCGGCATAGAGCGCTGGGAGTGGTGCGCCGTGCTCGCGTGCATAGCGGCCGTCACGTCGCTCGAGTGCCTCAACACGGCGCTCGAAAACGTGTGCGACGGGCTGTGCCGCGGCGAGTACTCGCCGTATGTCAAGCGGGCGAAAGACGCCTCTGCCGGTGCTGTGCTGATAGCGGCGGCAGTATCGACTGCCATCGGCTGCGTTGTGTTTTTCGGCGGAGGATATACTGCCGCGGCAGCGGCTTTTGCACAGAAACACCCCTTATGGGCGGCGGCAATAGTCCTCACCGTGCCGCTCTGGGTGAAAATCATATTTTTCATGAGGAGATCGAACCATGCAGATAACTAAAAACGCGATGATAACCATTTGCGGCCGTCCGAACGTCGGCAAGTCGACGCTCACGAACCGGCTCGTCGGCGAGAAGATCGCCATAGTCACAAACAAGCCACAGACCACGCGCAACAGGATATGTGCCGTCGTGAACCGCGGCGACACGCAGATAGTCGTCATGGACACTCCGGGCATACACCGCGCACGCACCCGTCTCGGCGACTATATGGTCCGCGTCGCCAAAGAGTCGGTCGCCGGCGTGGACGCGGCCGTCATGCTTGTCGAGCCGATCGCAAATATCGGCGCCCAGGAGCAGGAGCTGCTCGACAGCCTCCGCCAGAGCGGCACCCCGGCAATCCTCGCTATAAACAAGATAGATACGATTCAGAAAGACGAGCTGCTCGCCGTCATTGCGCTCTACTCAAGCGCCTTCGGCTTCAGCGCCATCGTGCCTATATCCGCAAAGGACGGCGACGGGGTGGACGAGCTGCTTGATGAGATGGTAAAGTTTGCAGCTCCCGGCCCCCAGCTTTTCCCGGACGACATGATAACCGACCAGCCCGAGCGCCAGATCTGTTCCGAGATCGTGCGCGAGAAGCTGCTGCTCTGCCTGGATAAAGAGGTCCCGCACGGGACGGCCGTCGAAGTCACCCGCTTTTCCGAGCGCGACAGCGGCATCATTGACCTCGACGTCACGATCTACTGTGAAAAGGCAAGCCACAAAGGCATAATCATAGGCAGGGGAGGAGCAATGCTCAAAAAGATAGGCGAGCTCGCCCGCAGGGATATAGAGGCCTTCATGGGTACAAAAGTGTTCCTCCAGACCTGGGTCAAGGTCAAGGAGAACTGGCGTGACAGCCAGGCCCAGCTGCACAATTTCGGTTTCGACGACAGCGGCATGTGACACCGCGGGCAAAGGCGGTGAACAACCATGGCCGGTGAAAGCCAGAATTTTCTCGTTACCCGCGCGCTCGTTCTGCGCGAGGCAAAATACAAAGAGGCCGACAAAATGCTCACCCTGCTGACAGAGAAGGAGGGCAAGCTCTCCGCCTCGGCCCGCGGGGCTCTCAGGAAGAGCTGCAAGTACTCCGCCGCCGCCCAGCAGCTCTGCTGGGC
>CAJFRI010000023.1 GCA_904419385.1 Candidatus Heteroscillospira lomanii | reverse complement strand
CCCTGCGGGTGCTGGTGGAAATCCGCGACGAGTGCTTTGTGGAGGATATGCGGGTGCTGCGCAGCCTGCAGGACGCCATCGCCCGCCGCCTGCGCGATGAAATTCTGGTCACGCCCAAGGTTGATCTGGTCCAAAAGGACAGCCTGCCTCGCAGCGAAGGCAAGGCCAAACGCGTGGAAGACCTGCGGGGTCGGGAGTCCTGATTGCTGTACGCCCTTGTCGTCGGTTTTCTGATTGTTCTGGCGTTGTGCGCCCTGCTCAACCTGGTCACCTTGCCCGGCAACTGGGTGTTGGCCGCTCTGGTGGTGTTGTGGGCCCTGGCCGGTCCCGACGCCGCCACGGCGTCCCTGGGCGTCTTGTTTTTCGTCGCCCTGTTCGGCCTGGCCGTGGCGGGTGAAATTGTGGAGTTCCTGGCCCAGATATGGGGCGCGAAAAAGTACGGCTGCTCCAACAAATCCACCGTGGCGGGCATGATCGGAGCCATTGCGGGAGCCATTGTATGCGCGCCGTTTCTGTTCGGCGTCGGGGCCATCTTCGGAGCCCTGGGCGGGGCGTGGCTGGGCAGCTTCGCGGGGGAACGCCTGCTGGCGGGACGCCCCGCGTCTCAGGCCGTGACCGCCGCCAACGGAGCTTTGGTGGGCCGCTTCCTGGGCATGGTGGTCAAGTTCGGCCTGGGCATCACCATGATCGTCCTTACGGCCACGGCCATCTGGCCCGGGTAAGAAGGATAAAGACAGGCCGGGCCGACGAAAGGCATCTTGGATTTTCTGTCGAAAATCCGCTTAAAACTGCCGAACTTCCAGTTCGGCAAAGACAGGCTCCGACCACGGCCGGCTACGCTTGCGTCTTGGGAGCGCCATCCGTAAGCCCCTTCGGGGCAACAGCTGCCGCTCCCAAGACTCCGCTTCGCGTGACCTTGGGCCGCTCCTCGCCCCCCTCCATGCCGGCTTCCAGCCGGCGGGGGGTCGTCGCTCAAAGCTCGCTACGCTCGCGCCTCCGGCGGTTATAAGGATACGTTATGTCCGACTCCCGTTCCGAGTTCATGCACCGATTGCGTCTGGTGTTGGTACGCACCCGTTTTCCGGAAAATATCGGCACGGCGGCCCGGGCCTCGGCCAACTTCGGGCACAGCCCTCTGTATCTGGTGCGGCCCGAACGCTGGACCAGGGAAAAAGCCTTGCCCCTGGCCACCAGTCAGGGCGCGCCCCTGCTCGACACTCTGACCGTATGCGACGATCTGGCCGAGGCCGTGGCCCCCTGTTCGCTGGTGGTGGGCACCACGGCCCGCACCGGCGGCTGGCGGAGGCAACTGTCCACCCCGCGCCAGGCGGCCGCCGAAGTGGCGGCCAGACTGGCCGCCGGGGAACAGGTGGCCCTGGTGTTCGGCCCCGAGGACCGGGGCCTGTCCAATGCCGACCTCGAACACTGCGGCCGCCTGGCGACCATCCCCACCGCGCCCGACGCCTCGTCCCTCAACCTGGCACAGGCCGTGCTGCTCCTGGTGTACGAATGCCGGTTGGCCCTGCCCGGCGCGCCCCGCCTCGACGACCACGGGGCCCTGTCCCGCCGCGTCACGCGCGAGGAACGGGACCTGCTGGACGCCACCCTCAAGCGCTCCCTCATGGACATCGGCTTTCTGCGGCCGGACAACCCGGATTACTTTTTTCTGCCCCTGGCCCGCTTTCTGGATCGGGCCGACGTGCGCCGCCATGAAATGGACCTGCTGATGGGCATCTGCCGACGCATGGCGCGCCGCGCGGCATCATCTTCCGTCGACCCCGCGTCCGCCCGTCCCGCCGCCGGAGCCGGGCCGGAGAATTAAATGGCCGAGGCGCCCAATCTGATCATTCAGCTCCAGCGCATGGGCGATCTGGTGCTCAGCTTTCCGCTGTTCGCCTGGCTGCGCCGTCTGGAACCCGACCGTCCGTTGTGGGTGGCGGCCGAACCTTCGTTTTATGAAGCCCTGCTGCCCCTGGCCCCGCCGGTGGTGTTCGCGCCGCCCGGCGCCGCCTCTTTGCGCCGGACCCGCTTCCACCGGGTGATCAATCTCAGCCACCGGCCCGAAGCGGCCCGGCTGGCCGGAGAACTGCGGGCCGAAATCCGCGCGGGCGGCGTGGAGCGGGACGGCGTGGAGCGCATCGTCGGGGCCTGGCACCTGTACCGTGCCTCGCTGGTGCAGAACAACCGGCACAATCGTTTTCACTGGGCGGACCTCAACGGCCTGGATTTGTTCGCCGAACTCGACCCCGACGGCCTGCGCCGCTGCCTGTGGCCCGAAGCCCGCCCCCCCCGGGGCACGGGTCGGGTGGGTCTGTTCGTGGGCGCCAGCGAAAAGGCCAAGCGCCCCGACCCCGCCTTCTGGGGCGAACTGGCCGCCGGGCTCATGCGCCGGGGCCTTCATCCCGTCTTTTTGGGCGGCCCGGCCGAACAGGCCCCGGGAGCGCAGGCCGCGCGCCTGGCCCGCATCCCCCATGCCAACCTGTGCGGCCGTTTCAATCTGGCCGGACTGGTCCGCTTTCTGAGCGAACTTGATCTGCTGGTCACGCCCGACACGGGGCCCATGCACGTGGGGGCCTGGGGCGGCACCCTGACCCTCAACCTGTCGATGGGACCGGTCAACGCCTGGGAAACCGCGCCCTTCCCCCCCGGCCACCTGGTGCTGCGGCCCACGGCCAGTTGCGTGGGCTGCTGGACCTGTGTGCGCGGGCCCGAGCCCCCCTGCCGCGAACGCTTTACCCCCGGCCGCGTGGCCGCCCTTATCCACAGCCTGCTCAAGCCGGGCCACACGCCGCCCACGCCGCCGGGCCTGGGCCTGCTGCGCACCGGCCGTTCGGGGCAGGGTCTGTTCGATCTGGCTCCGGCCTTTCCCCGTCCGGCCTCCGGTCCCGAAACCGAGGCCCGCCCCCGCGACAGCTTGGGCGAATTCTGGCGACAATGGTTCCTCCGCCGTCTGGGCGGCCCGGCCGACACGCTGCCCGAGGCCCTGGCCCGCCTGGATGAGAGCCATCCCCTGGGCGGCGCTTCCCTGCGCGACGCCCTGACTCTCTGGCAGGCCCGCCTGGCCGCGGAACTGCGGCGCGGCGTCCCCGCCGGAGACTGGTGGAGGCAGGCCCCGCCCCTGCTCCGGCCGCTCAGCGGATACCTGCAATTGTCCCTGGAAAACGACGACTACAGCCGCCAGGCCCGCCTGGCCGCGCTGGAGCACACGGAGGCGCTGCGCGCCGCAGTGAAGAATTAGCCCGCTTTTACTTGGCACGGACTTTGTATGGTACGGCCCGCAAGGAGTCCGCCATGCAAATACTGCCCGATACCTTTCTGGATAGAGCCGAAGACGCCCTCGGCGCCGCCCGGCTTCCCGTGCCGGGAGACGAGGGGTTCGCCCGCGCATTAAACCAATCTGTTCAGGATATTCGGAACAACCAGGCCGATCCGTCCGCCGCCCGAGACGACGATGCGGCGGACGACGACGCGACCGTGGAGCAGGCGTTGCTTGCGGGCTCGCCTTACAACCCCACCCCGGAACTTCTTTCCCCCTTCGCGCCCCAGGCCGTGCGCCTGACCGCCAAAGAAGCGGACGCGCTGGCCGAAGCCATGCGCGACGACGGCGTGTCGGCCAAGGCCCTGGCCGCCTTGCGCGACGCCGGACGCCTGCCGGGCGGGGCCACCGTCGACCAGCTCCTTCTGGCCGCGCGCGAAGCCCTGGAAGGCAAAGCCTCCGCCCTGAGCCGCGAAGAAGAGGCGCTGCTTCAGTCTTTATCGCACAAGGCGGCGGGAAGCGCGGGCAAGGACGTGAACAATCTGTTTGCCGAGGGCACGCCGCAAAGCGCGTTGGCCGCGTTGATGGCCGGGCTGGCCGAAAGCCCCGCGTCCACCGTCGTCACCGTCGAGGAAATGGCCGCGCTGGCCAAGGCTCTGCGTCTGCCCCAGGGGACCGCCCGTTCTCTGCTCGACGCCTTCCGCGGCGAGTCTTCGCTCACTCTGTCCGGCCGGGAATGGAACGAGCTTCTGGCCCCGGCCAAAGCCCAGATCGACATGGCCGCCTCGGACATGGACAAGCTGCTGACCAGCCTGGAAAAGCGGCTGACTCCCATCCTGCGCGATGCGGCCAAACGTGAGGAAATGGAACGCCTGGCCGGGATGCGGGAAGACAAGGCCGTGTCCCAGGCCCGCGCGCTCATCAAGGATCGGGCCACCCTGGCCGCCCCCGGCCGCGAGGACGAAGCCGACCCCGACCGGCAGACCCGCGCCGTCCCGCGCCGCGATAACGCCGAACGTATTTCGGATGCCGCGCGCGCCGAACATGCCGCCGCCCGGTCCGACCGCGACACGGGCGAGGCCGACCTGTACGACGGGCGGGACGAAAACCCGGCCCGTCATGCCGAGGGCCGGAACAGAACCCGAGCATCCGAACACTCCGGCGAACGTCCCGCCGCGCCCTCCGCCGCCCTGTACGCCACGGTGAGCCGGGGCGTGGACACAGTGCTTCCGCAAACGCCGCAGCCCGGCCGGTTCGCCGACGGCGCCGGACGCGCCCCCCTGCCCGCTCATGCTCTGGAGCAGATCGAGCAGGCCGTGCTGACGGCGGGCAAAAACGGCGTGCAGCGCCTGGAAGTGGCCCTTACGCCCGAAAACCTGGGCGGCATGACCGTGGTCCTCACCACCCGTCACGGCGAAGTGAGCGCCCTCATCCAGCCCGAACGGGCAGAAACTGCCGCCCTCATCGCCCAACAGGCCGAACATATCAAGGCCCAGCTCGAAAACCAGGGCTTCAAGGTGGAAAAAGTGGACGTGCAGCCCCAGCTTGCCGATCAACAGGGGCAGAGCTGGCAGGGCGCGGACCAACACAACGCCTCGCGCGATCTGGCCGCCCGCGTTGAAGAAATGGACCGCCTGCGCCGTCTGGGGCGCTCGGGCTCCGCCTCGTCGACCGAGGCTTCCCCGTCTCTGGCACGCGATATGCATTTACAGGGCCGTCAGGCAACACTTGCCGGACACGGACTGCATATCATCGCCTGAGGCGCTTCAGCGCCGGGCGTAAGCGCATCAGCGAGGCCAGCATGAGCACGGTATCCGCACTCGACAACTCCTATTCCAGCGCCCTGGGCAGCGCCCTTCAGAGCAGCTCCGGCGGCTCGGAAATGGACAAAAATTCCTTTCTGATGCTGCTGGTCACCCAGTTCAAATACCAAGACCCGCTGAACCCTATGGAAGACAAGGAGTTTGTGGCTCAGCTCGCCCAGTTCAACGCCCTGGAACAGAGCATGCAGACCAACGAAAACCTGGAAAACCTTCTGGCCGCCCAGGAAAAGCAGACCACCATCAGCGCCTCCAGCTATCTGGGACGCGAGGTGTCGGCCCGGGGCTACGGGGTCAGCGTGGAAGACGGTCGCGTCTCCAAAATCGAGTACGCCTCCTCCGAGGAAATCGCCAAGGGCCAGGCCAACATCATCGACGGCAACAGCAACGTGGTGGCCACCGTGGATCTGGGGCGCCTGGCCGCGGGCAGCATCGGCGAAGTCAAGTGGGACGGCACCTACAGCAACGGCTCCGTGGCCGCCGACGGCGTGTACACCGTGGCCATCGTGGCCTGGAACGCCAACGGCGATCGCATCACCGACATCGACACCTCGGTCACCGGCACGGTGGGCGCCGTCAGCTACTACAACGGCGAGCACTATCTGCGCCTTACCGACGGCCGCACCGTGCTGCTGTCCAACGTGCGCGAGATTGTGGACCCCAATGCCGCAACCGCGGATTCCGGCACGATTACCGTGACCGAAGGCAAGGCGACCACCCTGGATTACAAGGTGCTCGCCGACATGGAAAGCGGCACGGCCACCATCACCAAAGACAAGCAGACCATAGCCACGGTGGATCTGGGCGCCAAAAAGGCGGGCAAGTACACCTTCTCGTGGGACGCCAAGGACGCCGAAGGGCTCGACGTGGCCGACGGCGACTACACGGTGACTTTGTCCGGCAAGGACGCCAAGGGCAACAAGGTACAGATCAGCGTTTCGGACTAATCCGGAACCGGCTGCCTATTTTTCCGGCCTCGCGCCGGAAACCGGCCGCCTGAGGGGGCGGCCCGCATTCACAAAGACAGGACAGGGAGCATAGTCATGAGTCTTACCGCAAGCATGTGGACCGGCGTTTCGGGCCTGCTCGCCCACGGCGAAAAGATGAACGTCGTCGGCAACAACATCGCCAACGTCAGCACCGTGGGCTTCAAGGGCCAGCGCATGGACTTCGCCGATTTCGTGTACCAAAATTCGTTCAGCAGCGCCGGAGTCACCCAGATCGGGCGCGGCGTGAAGATCGGCGCGGTCATGGGCAACTTTTCCACCGGTCCCATGGAAACCACCACCGAGGCCACGGACCTGGCCATCAGCGGACGCGGCTTCTTCAAAGTCAAAAAAACCGGTTCGGACCAGGCTTTCTACACCCGCGCGGGCAACTTCCGGTTCAACTACGAAGGCTACCTCATGGACCCCAACGGCCTGGCCGTGCAGGGCTGGAAGGTGGACAACCGGGGGGGGGTCACCCAGGCCGCCGGGGGCATGACCTCCACCACCGAGGAAAAAAAGTCCGACATCATCGGCTCCGGCGTGCCTATGGACGTCAAGCTCGATACCTGGACCGTGGCCCCGCAGCAAACCACCAAAATCACCTTCAAGTCTCAATTGCCCAACAAGGGGTCGGACAACGCCCGCGACAGCACCAACCCCTTCGCCGCCCTGTTCCAGATATGGGACGGCACCCAGCCCCCGGCCACGGCCAGCACGCCCCCCATCGCGGAAAGCAGCTACGGCTACCAGACCACCATGGACGTTTATGACGAGGCGGGCACCAAGCACAAAATCACCATCTACTACGACCGGGTCAGCCCGGACGACTACCAGAGCGATCCCAGCCGGGATATATGGGAATACATGGTGACCATGGACCCGGCCGAAGATCAGCGCATGTTCGCCGACACCACGACCACGCCCCCCACTCTGCGCCGCGTCAACGAAACCAAGGCGGGCGGCATTCTGATGAGCGGCACCATGACCTTCAACAGCGGCGGCCAGATTATCAGCCAGTCGGCCTATACCTGGGGCGGTTCGGACAATCCCACCGACAATCCCGCCGCCTACTCCAACGTGGCCGATCCCTCCGATCCGGGCAAAACCGTGAAGGTCATCAATCTCGACCCGGCCGACCTCGACAACTGGAAGCCCGCGTCCGTGTCCAGCAACGGCTATCCTTTGGTGGTGGCCAACTTCTCGGGCATTCTCGACGCCCAGACCGCCGGTTCGCCCAACGGTGAAAAATACAACATCGAAATGGATTTCGGGCTCAAGGCCGGCAATCTGACCACTCCGTGGGAAAACCGGAATTCGCTGGGCTCGCTGTCCGTGGATTCGTATGCCCGCAACCCCAACTATGTCAGCGGCGGCACCACGGAAGAAGGCCCCGAGTTCATGCGCCTGTACGACACCGACTTCGACAAGGCAAAGCTCTGCCTTGCCGCGTCGCGCGCCTCGGCGGACGCTGCGGCCGGGCTCGCGGAGCGCGACGTGTGCCTGTATATAGGCATACCGTTCTGCCCCACGCGCTGCGCCTATTGCAGCTTCGTGAGCCAGTCGGTGGCAAAGAGCCTGGGGCTCATCGAACCCTTCCTCGCGGCGCTGCGGCGCGAGATGGAGGCCACGGCTGAGACCGTCGCCGGGCTGGGGCTGAGGGTGCGCGCCGTGTATGTCGGCGGCGGCACTCCGACCACGCTCTCGCCCGAACAGCTCGGGCGGCTGTGCTCGTGGCTCGGGGAGCTGTTCGACCTCGGCGCCTGTTCCGAGATATGCGTCGAGGCCGGGCGCCCGGACACGGTCACGGAGGAGAAGCTCGCCGTCCTGCGCGGCGGCGGTGTCGGCCGCATAAGCATAAACCCGCAGACGATGTCGGACGAGGTGCTCCGCCTCATCGGCCGCGGCCACACCGCCGCGGATATCGTGCGCGCATACGAGACGGCGAGGGACGTCGGCGGGTTCATTATCAACATGGACCTCATTGCCGGCCTGCCAGGCGACACCACGGAGAGCTTTTCGCATACGCTCACGGAGGTGCTCGCGCTCGGACCGGAGAACATCACGGTGCACAACCTCGCGCTCAAAAAGGGCAGCGCGATAACGCTCTCGGGCGCGCCCCAGGCCACGGCGGACGACGTTGCCGCCGAGCTGCGCGAGACCCAGCGCCGCCTCTCGGCCGCGGGCTATGTGCCTTACTATCTGTACAGGCAGAAATTCACCTCCGGCGGGTTCGAAAACGTCGGATGGTGTAAAAAAGGCTGTGAAAATCTCTATAATGTGTGTATAATGGAAGAGCTGTGCAGCATAATCGCGATGGGCGGCGGCGCTTCGACCAAGCTCGTGTCGCCAACGGGCCGTATAGAGCGCATTTTCTGCCCGAAATACCCCAAAGAGTACATCGAGGGGATAGACAAAGTCTGCGCGGCCAAAAAAGGTATTGAGGTGTTTTACCATGCCATACTATCTGAGTGAGATCAACCGCCGCGCGGCGACAGATCCGCGCGGGTTCATCGCCGAGTGCGACGACATATACAGCAGGCGCATCGCAAACGCCGCCTCCATGATAATCGAAAACATACACAGGAGCCCGATAGTGCTGCTCTCGGGCCCGTCGGGCAGCGGCAAGACCACCACCGCGATGAAGATCGAGGAGGAGCTCGAGCGCCGCGGCGTGCAGACGCACGCCATATCCATGGATAACTACTTCCGCACCATCACGCCCGACACCATGCCGCGCACGCCCGAAGGCGACTATGACTACGAGTCGCCCGAGTGCATGGACATGGATCTTTTGAACGAGCATTTCGCGGCGCTCAGCCGGGGCGAGCGCATATATGTCCCGAAATACGAGTTCTCGCGCCACATGCGCATAGTCGAGCCGAGCATGTCGCTCCGGCTCGGCAAGGACGAGATAGCCGTTTTCGAGGGCATACACGCGCTCAACGACGAGATAACCGGCCAGAACCCCGACGCTTTCAAGCTCTACATAAGCGCGCGCAGCGACGTGATCGACTCCGACGACAGCGTGTGCTTCAAGCGCACGTGGATGCGCCTTGTGCGCCGCACCGTGCGCGACAACATGTTCCGCGGCGCCGACGCCGCGACGACGCTCAGCATGTGGGCAAACGTGCGCCGCGGCGAGAAACTGTATATCTCGCCGTACAAGAACAAGGCCGACCTGATGTTCGACTCCTCGTTTGCCTACGAGGTGAACGTGATGCGCTCGATAGCGCCGCCCCTGTTCCGCGCGGTGCCCGAGGGCGCGGAGCGCTATGAGGAGCTGCGCAGCATACTGCCGGCTTTTGAGCGCTTCGAGGCCATAGAGCCAGACATGCTCGCGCCCGACGCCCTGCTGCGCGAGTTCATCGGCGGCGGCATATATGAGTATTGAGGAGGGTAAGAACCTTGCACACCAACATAGATTACTATTTTTCGCACCTTGAGAAGTTCCCTTTCCCCGGTTTTTTCGACGACATCAGCGAGACCTGGGAGATACTCGCCAAGGCAAAGCGCTATCTGCGCGAGCAGCTCGTCGAGCCCGACGTGCGCGAAAACCGCGGCTCTGTCAAAGGCGACGAGCCAAATCTCCACGGGAACTATTTCATCGGCGAGGGCACGGTCATCTATAACGGGGTCACCATCATAGGCCCCGTCTACATAGGACGCAACTGCGAGCTCATGCCGGGCGCCATCATCCGCCCGAACACCATAATCGCCGACGGCTGCTCAGTCGGCCACGGCAGCGAGGTGAAGCACTGCGTCATGTTCGGCGGCGCCAAGGTCGCGAGCCTCGCTTTCGCGGGAGACTGTGTGCTCGGCGCTTCCGCGCGCATAGGCAGCGGCGTCATCACCGCGAACCGCCGCTTCGACCAGAAAAACGCAAAGCTGCGCGAAAACGGCGAGAGCGCCGACCTGCACGACAGCTTTTTCGGCTGCGTGCTGGGCGACTCGTCGCGCATAGGCGCGAACTGCGTCACACAGCCCGGCTGCCACGTAGGGCAGTACAGCTGGATCTTTCCGCTGACGAATATCCGCGGCTTCATCCCCTCGGATAAACATGTCTATCACCCGCGCGAGGTCGTCATGGCCGACTGCGAGCGCTTTGAGCTCAAACCGTGAACATGCAGCAGATAGACGAGGCCATACTTCTCTTTATCCGCGAGCACCTTGTGTCTGATCCGGTCACGGTGTTCCTGGGGCTGTTCACGAATCTCGGCGACGCGGGGCTGCTGTGGATAATAATCGGCATATTGCTCCTGCGATATGCCTCCACGAGAAAAGGCGCGCTGGTGTATTTCATCTCGCTAGGCTCGGCTGCGGCAGTCTGCAACCTCGTGATAAAGCCGATCGTGGGCCGCGCGCGGCCTTACGAGACGATAGCGGGCTTTGAGCCGCTCGTGGAGCCGCTCAGCTCGTTCAGCTTTCCGTCGGGACATGCGTGCTCGTCCTTCGCCGCGGCGGCGGCGCTGGTGATGATATTCGGCAAAAAAGCGGCGTGGGCCTTTGTGCCTGCCGCCATCATAGCGATAAGCCGCCCGTATCTCGGCGTGCACTATGTGAGCGACGTCGTTTGCGGCGCTCTGTTCGGCGCGGCGGTGTCGGCCGCCGTGGTGCTCATATTCAGGAAAAAGACCGGATTTCTGGAGGCCGGGAGAGATGCTTGAAGTCGTGTTCGGGGAGAGCGCTGCCGGCGCCCTGCTCTTCGCCGGAGTCGCCGCGCGCCGCGACATCGCGCTGCTTCCGCTTGCGCTCGGCTTCGGTGATATCTCGGACGGGCTCGACGGCCGCGAGAGCGCGCTGCGCTCTCTGATGTCTTGCTTTCCGGAGATAGCCGGCGAGGTGGTGGACACAAATATGCGCAATGCCCGGGAGGGGCTCGGCAGGCTCATCCGCCGCGCGAAGGCCGGCGGGAGCGTGCGCATCTGGACGTCGGCCTCGCCCGACGACGCCTGCGGCGCCTGCTGGACTGCCCGCGTGCTCGAATGTGCGGGGGCGGAGACGGAGGTTTTCCTCTCCATGCTGCCTCAGCTTGAGCCGCGCCCGGACGGGACGGTCGTGAGCTGCGGCGGCTGGGGCGAGGTCTCCCCGGAGGAGATAGACCGCATCGCGGAAAAGCACACGTTTAAGGCACCGGGCGGGCTCGTGCATTCGATGGCAGAGTGCTGGCGCTCTCTCGAGCAGGAAAACGCGCCGCTGCGCGCCATGCTCAACGGACGGCTCGTGAGCGCGCCGGAGGACCTGTACGACCGTTTCATACTCGGCGAGATGCGCTCGCTCGGCGGCGTGTTCAGCGAGGCGGAGGCCATAGGCCGCGTACTCGGCCGCTGCCGCCTCGGCATAAGCGACGGCCTGGCGGCGCTGAGGATAGAGAGCTTCATCCGCGCGGGCATATGCGAGCCGGTCACGCAGCCGGAGCCCGGCGATCCGGCCTATCACAGGCTGATAAGGTTAAAGTGAAAACCGCCCCAAGGGGCGGTTTTTGCTTTAGGGCGAGACTTCAAAGCGGCTCTCTGGCACAAGGGCGGCGAGCGCCTCGGTCAGCCCGGCGCCGGCGCCGGGGTCGAGCCAGCCGGCGTGATACACGCGGCCGTCTATGAAGATGTGCGTCCCTCCGTGCGCCGACAGGCTCAGGCCGCCGGCGTCGACATAGGCAGAGGCGCCGCCCTCGCCGTGTATCGACATGCTGCCTGTGAGCGTCTCCGTGCAGCGGTGGAACACGAATCCGCCGAGCAGCTGGGAGACCGCCTTTGCCTCCGGCGAGCCGGGCGCGAACTCGAGGGCTGCGGTTTTTACACGGGGCACGCCGTAGTATGCGCCGTCGTCATTCACGACCTCGGTCGGCAGCGCTATGGTGACGCTGAGATATATGGGCTCGTTGGCGCACGGCGGAGAGAGCCGCATCGGGCGGCAGTAGAGCGCGCACACGGCGCAGAGCACGAGCAGGGCCGTCCGCGCGAGCGGGAATCGGGATTTGACGCCGCTCGGTACACTCCCTCCGCAGTGCGCGCAGCGCATGGAGAACAGTATGCGCGGGCCGTACCTCCGCCCGCAGAGCGGGCAGGAGAGCTCCGCGTCGCAGCTCACGGACAGCGCGCAGACGGCGCAGAAAACAGCGGCGGCCGCGAGGCACGGGAGCGCCGGAGGCCACGCGGAGACGAGCAGCGCGATGAGGCCCATGAACGCCGCGGCGCAGAGAGCCCGTGTAAGCCATATGCGGGCGATAAGACTCATTTCAGACCTCCTGAGATACGGAAAAATGCCGCGCGTGCGCGGCATTTTCCTTTTTGGAGATGAATTATGAAAAGAAGGAGACAACATTTTGCGCGGACATGGCCGCATAATGTATTTTAGCCGACCCGTGTAAAATTTTGAAGCGCGGCTGTGTTAAATCAAATAGATGTTGACAAAACAACGTTTTGGATTATAATGCTAATGTTATTTGTTGTGACGGAGGCAGCATATGGAACGGTTTGAAAACTTTGTCGGCGGCGTAACGCTGCTGTACAGGTGTATACAGAAGATAAAGAACATGGAGACGGCCGAGCTCGGCCTGCGCGGGCGGCATGTGATGTGCCTGTACCAGCTGCAGAAGCACCCCGAGGGGCTCACCTCGGCCCAGCTCGCGGCGCTCTGCGGCGAGGACAAGGCGGCCATCTCGCGCACCGTCGCCGAGCTGCGCAGCCGCGGCCTCGCCGACAAGCCCGACGGATACCGCGCGCCCGTGCGCCTCACCGAGGCCGGACGCGGCCTTGCCGCCGATGTGCGCCGGCTCGCGCAGGGCGCCGTCGAGCGCGGCGGAGCCGGGCTCACCAACCACGAGCGCGCCGCATTTTACCATGCGCTCGACGTCATCGGCGGGAACCTCACCCGTCTGTGCGGAGAGGAGGCGGCGAGATGAAGCAGAGCGAAAAGATCTGGTGCCGCACTTTTCAGACGGCGCTGCGCATTGCGCTGCCGTTCCTGCCCTACCGCACGCCGCTCACCCTCGACGGCATATCCACTCTGCCTGTCTTTCTCAGGCGCTGCGGGGCCGACAGGGTGCTCCTAGTGACTGACAGGGGAATACGCTCCCGCGGGATAAGCGAGCCGCTGGAGAGCGCTCTGGAGCGCAGCAACATATTCTGCACCGTGTATGACGGCACCGTGGCGAATCCGACGACCACCAACGTCGCCGAGGCGCTCGAGCTGTACCGCAAAAACGGCTGCAAGGCCATAATCGGCCTCGGCGGCGGCTCGTCCATGGACTGCGCCAAGGCCACGGGCGCGCGTGTCGCCCGGCCGAACACCCCGCTCGGCCGCATGGAGGGCATCCTGCGGGTGCGCCGCGCGCTGCCGCCGCTCATCGCCATCCCCACCACCGCCGGCACCGGCAGCGAGACCACCCTCGCCGCCGTCATAACCGACGCGGAGACCCGCCATAAATACGCGATAAACGACTTCCCGCTCATCCCGCGCGCCGCCGTGCTCGACCCGGAGCTCACGAGGACGCTCCCGCCGTTCATAACCGCGACCACCGGGCTCGACGCGCTCACCCACGCGGTCGAGGCCTTCATCGGCCGCTCGACCACCCGCGAGACCCGAGCCGCCGCGCTCGAGGCCACGGAGCTCATCTTCAAATACCTCGACCGCGCCGTTGAAGACGGCGGCGATATGGAGGCCCGGCGCGGCATGCTGCGCGCGGCTTTCCTCGCGGGGAGCGCGTTCAGCAAGTCGTACGTCGGCTATGTCCACGCCGTGGCGCACTCGCTGGGCGGCAAGTACAACACCCCGCACGGACTGGCCAACGCCGTGCTGCTGCCGATAGTGCTCGAGAGCTACGGCGGCGCCGTCACCCACAAGCTCGCCCTGCTCGCGGAGGCCGCGGGCATCGCATGCGGCACCGAGGAGGAGAGCGCCGCGGATTTCATCGCCGCGATACGCGAAAAGCTCGCGCGGTACGGCATATCCGAGCACCTCGAGGGCATAGACCCCGCCGATATACCGGAGCTCGCGCGCTATGCCGCCCGCGAGGCCAACCCGCTCTACCCCGTGCCCGTGCTGATGGACGCGAAAGAGCTTGAGAAATTTTACTATCTTGTAATGGAGGCGAGCGAGGATGCCAGCATACAGACCGGCGGAGCTGCTTGAGCGGCAGCGCGAACACTTCATCTCGGGCGCGACCCTGCCCGTCCAGGCGCGGCTCGACGCGCTGAACGCCCTGCGCGACGCCGTGCGTGAGAGCGAGGAGGAGCTCTGCGCCGCCCTGTGCGCCGACCTCGGCAAAGGCCGGTTCGAGAGCTACATGTGCGAGGTCGGGCTGGTGCTCGAGGAGCTCAGCTATGTTATAAAGCATGTGCGCCGCTGGGCAAAGCCGCGCCGCGTGCCGACTCCGCTGGCACAGTTCGCCGCCTCGAGCGCCGTCTGGCCGTCGCCCTACGGCAGCGCGCTCATCATGAGCCCGTGGAACTACCCGATACTGCTCACGCTCGGCCCGCTCGCCGACGCCCTGGCCGCCGGCAACACCGCGATAGTCAAGCCCAGCGCCTACTCGCCGCGCTGCTCTGAGGCCCTGGCCGAGCTCATAGAGCGCTGCCTGCCGGCGGAGCTCGCGGCTGTGGTCACCGGCGGGCGCGAGGAGAACCGCGAGCTGCTTTCGCTGAAATTCGACTACATATTTTTCACCGGCTCGACCAACGTGGCGCGCGAGGTCATGCGCGCCGCCGCCGAACACATCACGCCGATGTCGCTCGAGCTCGGCGGCAAGAGCCCGTGCATAGTCACGAAAAACGCAAAGCTGCCCCTCGCCGCGCGGCGCATAGTGTTCGGGAAATTCCTCAACTGCGGGCAGACCTGCGTGGCGCCCGACTTCGTGTGGTGCGACGAGAGCGTGCGCGACGGCCTGCTCGGCTGCATCAAGGACGAGATAGCCCGCCAGTACGGCGACATGACGGACTACGGCCGCATCGTCAACCGCAAGCACTTCGACCGCCTGACCGCCCTATTCGGCGACGGCGAGATATACTGCGGCGGCGCGGCCGACCCGGAGACGCTGCGGATCGAACCCACCGTCATGACCGGCGCGAGCTGGGACAGCACGCTGATGACGGACGAGATCTTCGGGCCCATCCTCCCCGTGATGACCTATCGCGACATCTCCGAGGTGCGCGCCCGCCTCGAGACGAGGCCGAAACCGCTCGCCATGTATGTGTTCAGCGAGGACGGCGCGGAGGCGAGGAAGCTCATGCGCGAGTGCCGCTTCGGCGGTGGATGCATAAACGACACGATAATCCACCTCGCGACCAGCGAGATGGGCTTCGGCGGCGTCGGCGAGAGCGGCATGGGCTCTTACCACGGCAAGGCCGGCTTCGACGCCTTCACTCACTACAAGAGCATAGTCGACAAAAAGACGTGGTTCGACCTGCCTGTGCGCTACCGGCCGTACACCTCCGGGGCCGAAAAGCTGCTCAGGTTTTTCCTGAAATGAAGATTTAACCCAGGTTTTACAGCGCCCTCCTTGCGCCTCGGGGGGGCGCTTTTATAATATCTTCTTGAGGTGATCTCCGTGAGATATGCAAAGCCCGCCGCGGCGGGGCTGCTGCCGCTTGCCGCGGGATATGTGTTCGACTTTGCGATGCTGCATCTGCCGGCATTTTTCCCGCTGTATTTCATCGTGCAGCTCGCGCTGCTGATAGGCTGGGGCGCGCTGGCTTATAAATTGTCCAAAGACGCGCCGGCAACAGCGTGCGCGGCGCTTATGTGCGCTTTCGGCCTGGCAATGCTCGCGCTGGACCTGTATCAGGAGCTCGTGCTGAACTCTTACTGGCTGAATATTGCCGGTTTTGCCCCGCAGATGTATTTTCTCACGCTTTTGACGCTGTTTTCGCGGATAATGACGCCTTTCATGTCCGTCAGCGAGGTCTGGCCTATCTACACGGCGGAGCTCGCCGCGCTGTTTGCCTCGGCTCTTGCCGGCGCGCTTTTGCGGCGGAGAAGGGAAAAATATCTCTGAAAAATCAAAAAAGCCTTGACAAATCAGGGCTTTTTTGATATTATAACTCAGCGCTCTTAAGACAGCAGGTGGGCTGCGGCCCGTAAATCCTGCCGAGGACGGCTGTTTTTTATATGACTGCTATTCTGTTCTCGTGCGTCCGACGTGCGGGAACTTTTTTTGGGCGCGAAAATCATCCCGGAGGTGAAACCACAACATGCCTAATGCAAAGGTACTCAGCGAGAAAGAGGCAATCGTCGCCGCGCTTACCGAGCGTATCCAGAACTCCGGTTCCGGCGTGCTGGTGGACTACAAGGGTATAAGCGTCGCTCAGGACACCGAGCTGCGCACCGAGTTCCGCAAGAACGACGTCGAATACTCCGTCGTCAAGAACACCCTGGTCCGCTTCGCGCTCGACCGTCTCGGAATGGAGGGCCTCGACCACGTCCTCCACGGCACCACCTCTATCGCCACCGCCAAGGGCGATCCCATCGCGCCTTTCCGCGTGAGCAAGCAGTATTCCGATAAGTTCGGCGATGTGTTCAACATCAAGGCCGCTTATATGGATGGCAAGATCCTCTCCGACGCGGAGATCGCCGCCATCGCGGAGCTGCCCTCCAAGGACGCCCTGTACGCCAAAGTGCTCGGCACCATGCTCGCGCCGATCACCAGCCTGGCCGTCGTTCTCGGCCAGATCCTCGAGCAGAAGGGCGGCAGTGTCGCTGCCGAGCCCGAGGCCGCCGCAGAGTAAGCTCTCTGCCAACCATTTAAATTAATTTAGGAGGAATTTTACAATGGCCAGTGAGAAAGTCACCGCTATGATCGAAGAAATCAAGGCTCTGAGCGTTCTTGAGCTCGCAGACCTTGTCCATGCCCTTGAGGAGGAGTTCGGCGTTTCCGCCGCTGCTGTCGCTGCTCCTGCCGCCGGCGCCGGCGCTGCCGCCCCCGCCGCCGAGGAGAAGACCGAGTTCGACGTCGTCATGACCGAGTTCGGTGCCGAGAAGATCAAGGTCATCAAGGAAGTCCGCGGCATCACCGGCGCCGGCCTGGCCGAGGCCAAGGCTCTCGTCGAGGGTGTGCCCACCAAGCTGAAAGAGGGCGTCTCCAAGGAAGAGGCCGAGGAGATCAAGGCCAAGCTCGAGGCTGTCGGCGCCAAAGTCGAGATCAAGTAAGGAAACCCCTTATAGCTGTAAAAAAGGAGAGCCGGCCGGCTCTCCTTTTTTCATGCCGTTTGCGGCGAATAATAAAGACGGGCCGGCAGCTGCCGGGCCCGTCTTGCTTTCAGATCATTTGTGGTCGGCCACAAAGAAGAGCGCCAGGGTGTTCGGGCCGGAGTGTCCGCCGATGATGGGGCCTATCATGTTGATATAGAGGTCCTTGACAGGCCAGAGCTTCTTGATCTCGCCGGCGAGGAACTCGGCGTCCTCCAGGCAGTCGCCGTGAGAGATGAGCACAGGGCCCTCGGGCTGGGTGAGCGTCTCTTTCATGTGATCCAGCAGGGCGAGGATCGACTTGCGGCGGCCGCGCGCCTTGTCGACGTTTATCAGATGGCCCTCGTCGTCGACGTGGAGCACGGGCTTGATGCCGAGCGCGGAGCCGACTATGGCCGTCGCGGCGGAGACCCGGCCGCCGCGGTGCAGGTGGTGCAGGTCGTCGACGGTGAACCAGTGCGCGGTGCGTGGCACAAGGCCGCGGATGTACTCGGCGGTCTCATCGAGGGACTTGCCCTCGTCGCGCAGCCTCGCGGCCTCGATGACGATGAGGCCCTCACCGGCGGAGGCGGCGAGCGTGTCGATGACGACGATGCGGCAGTCGTGTTTTTCCATCATGTCCTCGGCGGCGAGGCAGGCGTTTTGATAGGTAGAGCTGAGGCCGGAGGAGAAGGCGAGGATGAGCATTTCCGTGTACTTATCGAGGTTCGCCTCGATGGCGGCGCACCAGTCTCCGACGTTCACGGCGGAGGTGTTGGTCATCTCGCCGGCGCGCAGGCGGCGGTAGAACTCCTCAAAGGACATCTCGCGGCCGTCCGGATAGTGCTTATAAGAGGTGTTGCCGATGGTGGCGTCCATAGGCAGGCAGTATATTCCGCGCGAGTCGAGCTGCTCGGCGCTGAGATCGCAGGTCGATTCGGTGAGTATTGCAAAGCTCATTTTTCCACTTCCGTTCATTTATGTTTGTAGAGAAAAATATCCCCACGCACAGTTTAGCACAGGCGTGGGGAAAAGTAAACCGCATTTTGTCCGAAAGACGACTGCACATGGTTTGCCGGACGAGGTGAGCTTATTTGCCGCCCTTGAGCTTCTTCATGCGCTGGGAGTGGTCGAGGATGGCCTTGCGCAGGCGCAGCGACTTGGGCGTGACCTCCAGCAGCTCGTCGTCTGCGAGGAACTCGAGGCACTGCTCAAGGCTCATGTGCCGCGGCGGTACGAGGCGCAGCGCCTCGTCGGAGCCGGAGGCTCGCATATTGGTGAGCTGTTTTTTCTTGCAGACGTTGACGGAGATATCCTCGGCCTTGGGCGTCTCGCCGACTATCATGCCCGCATAGACGGGCACGCCCGGCCCGATGAAGAGCTGGCCGCGGTCCTGGGCGTTGAACAGGCCGTAAGTCACGCTCTCGCCGGTCTCGAAAGCGACGAGCGAGCCGGTGCCGCGGCGGCTGAGCTCGCCCTTGTAGGGTGCGTATTTCTCAAACACGCTCGCGAGTATGCCCTCGCCCTTGGTGTCGGTGAGGAACTCGTTGCGATAGCCGAACAGGCCGCGCGAGGGCACGAGGAACTCCATCTTCATGCGGGCGCCGACCGGCGTCATGGTGAGGAACTCGCCCTTGCGGGCGCCAAGCTTTTCCATGACGGCGCCGACGTAGTCCTGCGGCACGTCGACGACGACGCGCTCCACCGGCTCGCACTTTTTGCCGTCTATCTCCTGGTAGAGTACGCGCGGGGGCGAGACCTGGAACTCATAGCCCTCGCGGCGCATGGTCTCGATGAGTATGCTGAGGCTCATCTCGCCGCGGCCGGCGACGTTGAACGAGTCGGTCGAGCTCTCTATCTCGCTCACGCGCAGCGACACGTCGCGCAGGGTCTCGCGGAAGAGACGCTCGCGCAGCTGGCGAGAGGTGACGAACTTGCCCTCGCGGCCGGCGAAGGGGCTGTCGTTGACGGAGAAGGTCATCTCCAGGGTGGGTGCGGAGATCTTGACGAACTCTATGGGCTCCACGCAGTCGGTGGCGCAGATGGTGTCGCCTATGGTGATGTCGCCTATGCCGCTCATCGCGATGATGTTGCCGGCGTCGGCCTCGGTGACGGGCACGCGGGCGAGCCCCTCGAACTGATAGAGCGAGACGGCCCTCGCCTTTTTGGCGGGCGCATCTGAGGCGTGGTAGTTGCACACGGCGATGTCCTGGTTCTGCCGGATTGTGCCGCGCTCGATGCGGCCTATGGCTATGCGGCCGACGAATTCGTTGTAATCGATGGAGCTGACGAGCATCTGGAACGGGGCGTCCGCGTCGCCCTCGGGCGCGGGGATATACTCGAGGATGGTGTTGAACAGGGGCTTGAGATCGGTGCCCGGCACGTCGGGGGAGTAGCTCGCCGTGCCGGCGCGGCCGGAGCAAAAGAGCATGGGCGAGTCGAGCTGCTCGTCGGTGGCGTTGAGGTCCATGAGGAGCTCGAGCACCTCGTCGATGACCTCGTGTATGCGCTGGTCGGGGCGGTCTATCTTGTTGATGGCGACTATCACGCGGTGGCCCAGCTCGAGCGCGCGGGAGAGGACGAAGCGGGTCTGGGGCATGGGGCCCTCGGCGGCGTCGACGAGAAGGATGACGCCGTTGACCATTTTGAGCACGCGCTCGACCTCGCCGCCGAAGTCGGCGTGGCCCGGCGTGTCGACTATGTTGATCTTCACGTCGCCGTATCTGACGGCGGTGTTTTTCGCGAGGATGGTTATGCCGCGCTCGCGCTCGAGGTCGCCGGAGTCCATGACGCGGTCGACTATCTCCTGGTTTTCCCTGTAAACGCCGCTCTGCTTGAGCATCTCGTCGACCAGCGTGGTCTTGCCGTGGTCGACGTGGGTAGTTTTTCGTTCTGCATTGGTTATCATATCTCCTTTATGGCGAGACCACGACGGCGCCGGCCGCGCATGGCTGGATTTCGGAAATCTGCGCGCTCGCGGGCCGTTCCCGCCGGGCGCGCAAAATAACAGGGCCCGGGCCGCAGAGCAGCGGGCCTCTGAGAGTTACCACAAACATTTATTATAACCCCAAAGCATTGAAATTGCAACAAAAATCGCGCGCCGGCGCCTGCGCCGAATCACCAAAAGCGCCGCATTTTAATCGGCGTTTCGACGGCGTTCAAAGGGTTGACAAATATGCGCAGCAATGCTATATTATAGGTGAAAAGATACAAAGCATCTGGCGGGCAAGCCGCGTGGGTGTATGTATATTTAACAAAAATAATCTTTGGGGGTGATTCCGGTGTACAGCATGTAAATGCTGGCGCCGTTCGGATGTGTCTCCGGCGTCGCCAGTCAAGACCGTCTGAAAAAAGATCTCCGTAAGAAACGAAAAGAAACGAAATCTAAAATATACGCGCGTTTCCCCAATCAGGGGTATCGCAGGCTCATGAGATTGAGACGCATGTCTTTGCATATAACTTAATATAAATGTCCGGCAGTCAATACGGATCATTGAGAGTTATTGTGAACGATAGAGTTAAAACAATCATCTGGTCAATTTCAAAACGCGGTTGATATATTTTGGGGGCCGCCCTTCGGGGCGGCCTTTTTTTGCGCGCTTTCGCCGGGAAAAAGGGCTATCATAGCGCCGTAAGGAGGGTTTTTATGCAGACCGACGTCGTCATCATAGGCGCTGGCCCCGCCGGGATATTCACGGCGCTGGAAATGCTGCGCCGCGGCAGCCGCAAGCGCGTGACCATAGTCGAAAAAGGGCTGCCCGTGGAAAAGCGCCGCTGTCCGAAGCGGGAGAGCGGCGTGTGCGCGAATTGCAGGCCATACTGCCGGATAACCACGGGCTTTTCCGGAGCGGGCGCGTTCTCCGACGGAAAACTCAGCCTGAGCTGCGACGTGGGCGGCGACCTGCCGGAGCTCATAGGCGCGCGCATCGCGCAGGAGACGATAGACTACACCGACGGGATATATCTCGAGTTCGGCGCCGACGGGCATGTGGAGGGCCTCGGCTCGTCAGAGACCGTGAAGGACATACGCCGCCGCGCGATAAGGGCCGGGCTGCGCCTGGTCGACTGCCCGATACGCCACCTCGGCACCGAGCGCGCCCAGGAGCTCTATCTCGCGATAGAGCGGCGGCTCGAGAGCGCCGGCGTGGAGCTCAGATTCGACTGCGAGGCGCGCGACCTTATCATTGAAGACGGCGAGTGCCTCGGTGTGCGCGTGCGCTCCGGCGGCGCGGAGGAGGAGCTGCTCGCCGGCAGCACCGTCGCCGCCACGGGCCGCCGCGGGGCCGACTGGCTCGAAAAGCTCTGCACCGAACACGGCATCGCCCACGAGCCCGGCACGGTGGACATAGGCGTGCGCGTCGAGTGCCGCAGCGAGATAATGGAGCTCATAAACGACACGCTCTATGAGTCCAAGCTCATCGGCTACCCGCCGCCGTTCCGCGACAGGGTGCGCACGTTTTGCCAGAACCCCGGCGGCTATGTCTCGCGGGAAAACTACGACGACGGCCTCGCCGTCGTGAACGGGCACAGCTACAAGGAGCGGCGCAGCAGCAACACGAACATTGCCATCCTCAGCTCGCACAATTTTCGCCATCCGTTCAACCAGCCGATAGCCTATGCGCAGAAAATTGGCGAGCTCACGAACATGCTCGGCAGCGGCGGCATACTGGTCCAGCGCTTCGGCGACATACTCGACGGCAAGCGCACCTGGGCACACGAGCTCGGTCGCTCGAACATACGCCCGACCCTGCCCGACGCCGTCGCCGGAGACATCACCGCCGCCATGCCTTACCGCGCGATGACGAACATCATAAACTTCATCCGTGCGATGGACCGCGTCGTGCCCGGGTT
>CAJFRI010000022.1 GCA_904419385.1 Candidatus Heteroscillospira lomanii | reverse complement strand
AGAGAAGCTGATCGAGCGCGGGGCGCTCAAAGGCGTCGGCGGCGACGAGATACAGGTCGACGAGACCTACTGCCGCGTTATGACCACGCTCGACAGGCTGGGCGTGATATGAGAAAACCGCCGGCTCCAACGGAGCCGGCGGCATTTTTACGTCATGATATTACCTGTTGTGTTTGAAAAACCTCGTGAATACGTCGTGCGCAGCACAGGCCAACGCGACAGCGATCATCGCGGCCGCCATCGGGGCCAGGATGCAGAACGGGAGAAAATTTCCTCCGGCAAAAACATTGGTTATCATCTGCTCCAACATGGCGTGCTCCTTTCTGGCATTTGAGCGCCCAGCTCAGATGCACGACTATGGGTGGCCTCCTGTTTCGTATATATTGTAGCATGATTCGAGTTAAAACACAATATAAATTATATAAAATTTATAAGTTTCGGTCTCAGCGCCCGCCGAAGCGTGTTCTCGGTTCCGGGGCCGGGAGCTCGGCGAGGATGATGTCGTCGCCTATGCGCTTTATGCTCTCCCAGGGTATGAGGTAGTCGTCCTCGCGGCCGAGCAGCCCGCCGGCCCGGGCCCTCCCGGGCACTATGAGCGCCGTTATCCGCCCGGAGCACATGTCTATCTCCGCGTCGCACACATAGCCGAGCCGCTGGCCGCTGCACAGATTGACGACTTCTTTGTAGCGCAGCTCTGAGAACCTGTTCTGCATGTGCCCACCCCCTTTGGTGAAACTATGCCGGCTCATGAGGCAAATATGCTGCTTTTGATGTGGTTGATCGCATTTTTCTCCAGCCTTGAGACCTGCGCCTGGCTTATGCCTATCTCGCCGGCGACCTCCATCTGGGTCTTGCCGTCGTAAAACCGCAGGGCGAGTATGCGCTTTTCTCGGCTGCCGAGGCTGTCCACCGCCTCGGACAGCGCTATGCGCTCGAGCCACGACTCGTCAGTGTTCGTCGTGTCGCCCACCTGGTCCATGACGCATATGCTCTCGCCACCGTCGGTGTATACCGGGTCGTAGAGCGACACCGGGCCGCTCATCGCGTCCATCGCGAACACCACGTCCTGCCGCTGCACCCCGAGATACAGGGCGATCTCGTCCGGCGTCGGCTCGCGCTGGCTCTCGGCCATCAGCTCGTCCCGCGCCCTGAGCACCCGGTAGGCCATGTCGCGGGTGCTGCGGCTGACTCTTATGGCGCTGTTGTCGCGCAGATAGCGCCGTATCTCGCCGATTATCATGGGCACGCCGTAGGTCGAGAAGCGGACGTCCTGGTTTATATCGAAGTTGTCTATCGCCTTGATGAGGCCGATGCAGCCCACCTGGAACAGGTCGTCGGCATTTTCGCCGCGGCTTGAAAACCGCTGTATCACCGACAGCACGAGCCGCAGGTTCCCGGCGATGAGCTCGTCGCGCGCGGCGCGGTCGCCGCTTTTTGCCTGGATGAGCAGCCGGCGCGTCTCGTCGGCCTTGAGCACCTTCAGCTGCGCCGTGCTGATCCCGCACAGCTCCACCTTTCCGTGCATACCAACACTCCTTCCGTGATGGAGCTAGTATTCCCATGCGGAAGGATTTGATACGTCTGGCTTTTACAGCCCGTAGCTGAACGGGAGGTTGCTGTCGTAGTATTCACGCACAAGCTGCTGGAAATAGCGCTCGGCGAGGCTGAAGCGTGTGCCGTGCCTGTGGGCGACGCTTATCCACCAGTACTCGCGCGGGTCGAGCGAAAAGCAGGGCAGATCGTCCCTCGCGGCGATCTGGCTGCCGATGACGAACGCCGGGCCGAGCCCGGCTTTTACCATATTATAAGCCATGTTGTTGAGGCTGCACTCGAGTATCCGGCGCGGAACGAAGCCATAGCGCCGGAAGCAGCGCTCGCTTATCCCGCCGACCACGGTGTCCGGATGCAGGAGGATAAACGCGTCATCACGCAGCTCACGCAGGTCAAGCGAAGTGCGCGGCTGTCCCGGCGGAGCCGCGAGGTGCGACAGACGGTGTCCGCGCGGGAGCAGGAGGAATATTTCCGTCTTGCAGAACGAGATATACTCGAGGTCGTCGAGCTCAGTTGCCCTGCCCATGACGGCGAAGTCTATGCTGCCGCGCAGGAGCGACTGCTCCAGCTCGCGGGAGTTGCCCTCGAGCAGGCGGATGTCGAAACCCGGATAGCGTTCGTGAAACTTTGGGAAAATGCTGTTGAACATCATGGCGCCGCTGCCCAGCGTTATGCCGATCCTCAGCGTGCCGGAGACGCAGCCGTTTATGTCGTCCAGCTCTTTCTGCGTCTGGCGCACTGCGTCGAGCACGCGCTGCGCCCCGCGTATGTATGCCTCGCCGAGCTCCGTGGGCTCGAGTCCGGAACGGGTGCGGCGGAACAGGGGCGCGCCGAGCTCCGATTCCAGCGCGAGCAGGTAGTGGCTGAGAGCGGGACGCGTGAGATAGAGGCGCGCCGCCGCGCGGGTCACGCTGCGCTCCTCGGCGATCGTGACTATATATTCCGGCTTCTTGATCTCCATTTTTCCCTCCTGCTGTGAAAAAATTTGACAGACAAGTTATATTGTGTGCCCTTTACATATCGGAATTTAGGAATTATACTAAAATCATAAATATTGGAGGTGTAAACACTCATGAGCGAACTCTACACAAACAAGGCCAAGGCCCGTCTCCTCGCCGGCGAAAAGCTCTCCGCCGCCTGGAGCCAGACCGGCAGCGGCGTCACCGCCGAGATACTTGCCCAGGCGGGTTACGACATGATAGTGGTCGACTGCGAGCATGCTCCCATCGACCCGCCCCAGCTCCTGCCCATCGTGCAGGCGATCAACGGCTACGACACCATGGTCATGGCCCGCGCCCCGTGGAATGATCTCGTCGCCATCAAGCGTATGCTCGACTGCGGCATCCAGGGCATCCATATCCCCTATGTCAACAATGTTGAGGAGACCGAGCGCGCCGTCCGCGCCTGCAAATATCCCCCGCTCGGCAACCGCGGCATAGCCGGCTCCCCCCGCGCTGCCGGATTCGGCGCAAACCGCGGCCAGTATCTCCAGCGCGCCAACGACGAGATCCTCGTCCTGGTCGCCCTCGAGACTCCCGAGGCTGTTGCCAATATCGACGCCATGCTCGACATAGACGGGCTCGACGGCCTGTTCATCGGCCCCATGGACCTGTCCACCACCATGGGATATTTCGGCAACCCCAGCCATCCCGAGGTCCAGAAGACCATCCGCGAGGTCGAGCAGAAGGTCCTCGCCAAGGGCAAGCTGCTTGCCACCATCGCCGCCAACCCCGCCGCCGCCAAGGCCCTCTACGACCGCGGATACAGCTATGTCATTTTCGACAGCGATGTCACCACTCTCCGCGCTGTGGCCTACAGCCATGTCGACGAGTTCAAAGAGCTCATGAAGAAATAAAGCTCCGGCTTTGCCCTATAAAATATCCGCAGGATTTTTTCCTGCGGATATTTTTTGTATTTATCATCTCAGCGCCGCGCGGCGGCGGTTTCCGGCGATTAGGCCGGCGCCCATGATGACGGCCGACACGGCTAGCCCGAGGAACGAGCTGTCGAACGGGAGCTCAAACAGATAGTTGCCGGCAAGCAGCGCCAGCGGTGAGAGCACGGTCGAGGCCATGGCATAGGCGGCCGGGATGCGGCCCGGCAGGAACAGCGAGGCGCACATCGGCAGGAACAGCACGCTGAAGCGCAGGCCCATGGACAGGAAATTATACTGCATTATGGCGTCGCTCGCGCCGGAGTTTATGATGACCGTCGTCAAGATGAGCAGCGCGACTATCACCAGGCGCGAGAACAGGAGCTGGCTGCGCGTGCCGGCGTCCGGTTTGACCTTGATGTAAATGTTGTTGACGAGTATGCTCGCTATGCCGAGCATGACGGACACGCCAGCGCTCGCGACGGCCACGAGCGTTGTCGCGAGGATGATGCCGGAGACAAAGCCGTGGGTGTGCATGATGATGAACATGGGGAAAGCCTGGAGCGAGCTGATCTCGGGCGCGACGGCGCGCATATACATGCCGATGATGGTGCAGCATATGCCGACGACGGGGAGCACCAGTGCGCCTATGGTGAAACCGGCGCGGCAGGCGTTGTCGCTCTTTGCGGCATAGACTGCCTGTATGGTCGACTGCGTGGACATTATTCCGAGCGCAGCGGAGAAGATGTTGCCGAGGTCGGTGCCGGCGCCGCGCGGGAAAGCGTTGAAAAAGCGCTCGGGCAGCACGGCTGCGAGCTCGTCGAGCCCCTGAGACATGGCGTATATCGTCCCGGCGGCGATGACGCTTGTCGCGATGAGGATGATCGATTTGAGCGTGTTTATGTAGCTGAGGCCCCAGAAGCCTCCCATGAACACGCATACGAGAATGATCGCGCCGGTGATGAGCGAGGCGTGGAAAGTGGACAGCGGGAACACGGAACCGATGAGCGATATGCCTGACAGGAACTGAGAGATGTTGTTGACGTAGAATGCGAGCACGCCGAGCAGGGTGGCGAGGGCGCAGGCCGTGCGGCCGAACTCGTCGTTTATCATCTCCTGTATAGTCTGGCGGCCTCCCGAGCGTATGCGCCGAGAGAAGCCGAGCCCCATGGAGAGTATGGCGATGCAGCATCCGATTGAAAAAGCAACTCCGGAAAACCCGTCGGTGAATGCGAGCTGAGCCGTGCCTATGACGCATCCGCCGCCTATGAACATGCCCGCGGTCGAGCTCGCGACGGAGACGACCCCGAAGCTTTGCCCGGCTATATAGTAGTCGGCCTTTGTCTTGATCTTCAATCCTGAGAGGATACCGATCGCCGCGAACACGGCTATTCCGACCAGTATCCCTACAAGCTGCATTGAATCGGCTCCGAGCATACCGAACATCCTCCAGTCATGGCTGCATTTGTTAATGACATATTAACAATATAATACAGCTTATTGCCGGAAAATGCAATCGCCAAACAGGCCGGATATGTACCACCGCCGGGATGGCGGTGGTTGTTTTTTATTTCAGGAGTCAGAAAGTCAGCACGGATTCGCAGCAGCTGAAATCGGTATCGACATTGTGGGCAATGAACCGGGCCTTGAAATTGCGCTGGTTGCACATCGCGGCGGTGGAGCCGCCGGAGACGTCGAGATCCTCGGGGACCACAAATTTGATGCATTTCACCAGCACATCGCGGCAGGTGGGGAAGTTGTGCGCGGGGATGGTCATGGCTTTCATGCCGCGCGGATATTCCATGCCGTCCTCGTCGACCTCGGACAGTATGGCCGCCAGGGCGACGCGCTTGCCGGGGCAGACGTTTTTGATGGTGACGTCCATCTGGATTATGCGGCCCAGAGACTCGAGATAGGTGTCGCCCATATCGACCAGCACGGAATCGGAGCAGCCGTCGATGGAGAGGTTCACAGGAGTGGGGCATTCCTCGGGATTGACTACCACGTCGCACTCAACAGACACGGTGGGCGAGGGGAAGTTTGCCACGTTGCCCTCGTCGTCGGTGTAGGTGATGGATGCGTTTACCGGCTTGGTGCCTGGGGTCGTTCCGACATGGCGGACGAAAAACTCCAGCGAGGCGCTCTCAGACGCGATCACGCCGAGCTCTGGAATGGACCAGCGGAGCGACGTGGCGTTGAGCATGGTCGCGCTGCCGGCGGTCGGGGTCTGTATACTGGTGATGTTGAAATCGTTCGTAACTACATCGTCGAGCACGATGTTGGTCGCGCCTGTTTTCGAGATGTTGGCGGCAAGTTCGGCGAAGAGCTCCTCAAGCTCCGCGGCGTCGGGCGTGACGGCCACATGGGAGGCTGAGGGGGCGCTTGCCCATGTGTTGAGGGTGTTGACATCGACGCCGGAAGAACCGACAAGGCCGATGCAGTATATGATAATGCCCTGCGCCTTGGCCGAGGCGGCCACGGGCGCGGGCGGGGCGCCGGTGGTCGTGTTGCCGTCGGTGAACATGACGATGACCTTGGCGTTGCTCGAACTGGGGTCGAACAGCGCGATGGCTTTGGTGAATGCATCGGCGTGATTGGTGCTGCCGCCGGCTGTGAGTGAGTCGGCCGCATTCTTTAGGGTGTCGACTGAGGTTATCAGCTGCGTGTTCTGGACGGCGGTGTCGGCAAAGCTGACGATGCCTATACGGCTGCCTGAGCCGATCTCTCCGGTCGCGGCTGTCCTCCTGTGGACTCGGAGATGATGTCGATGAATGTCTTTACGCCGAGCTTCATGTTGGCCAGCGGAGTGCCGGCCATGCTGCCGGAGCGGTCGAGGACCAGCGCGATATCGGTGGGGTTGGTGATTATATCGGGCGCCGCCGTCAGCGCCAGCGTGACCCTCAGCGATCCGTCGCAGTCTATTCTGTCTGTGCTGATTACCTTATTTGAATTGGTAAGGCCAATTCTGTTATCTCCTTCGGGACGGTGTCCCAAAACAATCTATGCCGCTGAGCTGCTGTTCGACACCTGCGGCGGATTATGCTGTTTTTTGGAGAAAGCGCTGGAAAAGAGCAGACAAAAAGCCGCCTGCGGGGGGCGGCATCCCAACGGAGCCCAGCGCAGTGCGGCAGATTTGGAAAGGAGAAGCAGGGGAGCGGGCGGACGGCGTCTTTTGTGTCCCAGGCATAAAAAGACGCCGGAGCAAAGCGAACTTTGCTCCGGCGTGGAGCTGGAGGCCGGACTTGAACCGGCGACCTACGCATTACGAGTGCGTCGCTCTACCGACTGAGCTACACCAGCAAATCGTGCCTTGTTATTATACTCAATGCCGGCTCCTTTGTCAATCAAAATTATTCCGCGCCTGATGATTACAAGATGTATATTGAATTATTGGAGCTGTCCGAGATGCAGCTGCGGCGCAGGGAGGCGGTTTTGACGGATCGGGGCGGAGTCATATGATATCACAGAGTTTTCCGGCCATACAAGTCATCGCCGCACGGCGGGATTTTTTGGGAAAAATAATTTACATAATATTTTGAAGTAAATTGGGTTTGCAAAAAGTTATCAACATTTCCAACAGGGTTTTCAACATTCGAAAAAACGTTGATATTCAGAGATTAAGAGCTGGATCGACAAAAATCTCGATTTTCGCAAACGGCATTTTCGTCCCGGAAAAAATATATTATAAGTTTACATAATTATATAAAACGCGACAATATGCGAGGGGCAGCGTTATCACCGGATAACAAGCGCAGAGTTTCCTGCATGGCGGCAAATGCGGCAAAAAAGCCCGCGGAACCGGTGTTTTCCGCGGGCTTTGGCTCATTTGAGGACTACGTTTTTCTCAAATATAGGGGTGGGGAGGAGGCTTTTGTACAGCTCGCCTATGCCGCGCAGCGCATCCTCTTTTGATATGGGCTGCGGGCAGAGCAGCCGGTAATCGACGCCGAACACACGGCTGCGCGCGCCGGTGTCCGCGATGCCGCCGTGCAGGTAAAACGAGATGCGGCGCACGCGTATGTCATTGTCGGCGCTGTCGGCTGAGAAATCAGGGTCTTCGACTTCAAGCAGAAGTTTGCGCGCAGAGAGCTCCGGCATTTCTTTTATGAACTCCAGCACTTTTGAGCCGACGCCCTGGCCGCGCAGGCTGCGGTCGACCGCGAAGTAGTCGAGCAGCATGTAGTCCCCGGCTGAGAAGAAATAGGCGTAGGCGAGCATGGCACCGTTTTCATCAAAGAGCCCGCGAGCGAAATAGGCCCCGGTGTCGAACGCGGCGGAGAGCAGCTCGGGCGGCTTGAGCTCGGTAGGGGGGAAATCAAATCTCATGCGGCTGCCGTAGTTGTCGAGCAGCTCCTGCTTTGTGAGCAGTCTGAATTCCATGATGACCTCCAAAAATGTGATTTAAAGCCATACTAGCACAGACCGGGCCCTTTAGCAAGAGCTCGCGGAGGCAAAAAAATTTGCTATCGCTATTGACAAGTCGGGCGGAGCGTGATAATCTGTTTCAAGGTTAGATGATGCTAACCGAACGGCAGGGAATGCCGGGAAAGGGAGTTTTGCAATGAACCTCACACAGGCCGAGGCCGGAAAAGAGTATATCATCCGCGAGATCGCGACAGACGATGAAGAGCTCGACGAGTTCCTCTTTTCGCTCGGGTGCTACAGCGGCGAGCCGGTGACGGTGATCTCTCACCTCAAGGGCGGCTGCGTCGTCTCGATAAAAGACGGCCGCTACAATATTGACAACCAGCTTGCGTCCGCCATCATCATCTGATGGCAGGGCGCGGCTGCGCCGTTTATTTTTGGACGCGAGTTAGTTAAACGTAACTCATTGAGAAATGAAATAAGGAGGAGTTATCATGAGAATCGCGCTTGCGGGCAACCCCAATAGCGGTAAGACCACCATGTACAACGAACTCACGGGCCGGCATGAGAAAGTCGGCAACTGGGCCGGCGTCACGGTGGAGAGAAAAGAGTGGCCGATCAGGCGTCAGTATGCCGGTTCCGGCGAAGAGCTCATAGCCGTCGACCTGCCCGGCGCATATTCGATGTCCCCGTTCACCTCTGAGGAGAGCATAACCAGCGAATATGTCCGCGAACATCATCCCGACGCCATCATCAACATAGTCGACTCCACTAACCTGAGCCGCAGCCTGTTCTTCACGACGCAGCTGCTCGAGCTCGGTGTGCCCGTCGTGGTGGCGCTGAACAAGATGGATCTCAGCGACAGGAAGCAGACAAAGATAGACATTGACAGGCTGTCCGAAAAGCTCGGCTGCCCCGTCATCAAGACGGTCTCCACCTCGGGCGAGGGCATGGCCGAGGTCGTGAAAGCCGCGGCCTCTCTCAAGGGCAAGGGGCAGAAGGCCCCGTATGTCCAGTCGGCGTTTGACCTCACTGATAAAAAGCAGGTCGAGGCCTCCGACCGCGCCCGCTTTGCCTTCGTCAACAAGCTCGTCGGCGAGGTCGAGCAGCGCAAGGTGCTCACCCGCGAGAAAAACTCCCAGGACTCCGTCGACGCCGTCCTCACCAACCGCTGGATAGGCATCCCCATCTTCGCCGTCGTCATGTTCGGCGTGTTTTGGGTGTCACAGACCAGCGTCGGCCCCCTGATAGCCGACACGCTCGTCGCCTGGATCGAGACCTTCCAGAGCTACGTCGCGGAGCTTGTCTCCGGCGCCTCGCCATTCGTCCAGTCGCTGCTGGTCGACGGAATCATCGGCGGCGTTGGCGCCGTCGTCGGGTTCCTGCCGCTCGTCATGGTCATGTACTTCCTCATCGCCCTGCTTGAGGACTGCGGCTACATGGCGCGCGTGAGCGTCGTGCTCGACCCGATATTCAAGAAGGTCGGCCTCTCCGGCAAATCCGTCATCCCGTTCGTCATCGGCACCGGCTGCGCCATCCCGGGCGTCATGGCCTGCCGCACCATCCGCAACGACCGTGAGCGCAAGGCGACGGCCATGCTCACCCCGTTCATGCCCTGTGGGGCAAAGCTGCCCGTCATCGCGCTCTTCGCGGGCGTGTTCTTCCCCGAGAACGCCTGGATAGGCACGGCGATGTATTTCGTCGGCATCATCCTCATCTTCTTCGGCGCGCTCATCGTCAACAAGATAGCGGGCTACAAGAACAGAAAATCCTTCTTCATCATGGAGCTGCCCGAGTACAAGGTCCCCAGCCTCAAGAGGGCGGTCATCGCAATGTGCGCCCGCGGCTGGGCATACATAGTCAAGGCCGGAACCATCATCCTCCTGTGCAACACCGTCGTGCAGATCATGCAGTCGTTCACCTGGGACCTCCAGCTTGTCGAGGAGGGCATGGAGAGCACCTCCATCCTCGCCTCCATCGCCTCGCCGGTGTCCATCCTGTTCATCCCGCTGGGCTTCGGCGTGTGGCAGCTCGCCGCCGCCGCCGTCACCGGCTTCATCGCCAAGGAGAACGTCGTCGGCACCCTCGCCGTCTGCTACGGAGTGACCAATTTCATCGACACCGACGCCCTCGAGCTCGTCGGCGGAGCCAGCGAGGTCGCCGCGATCTTCGGCCTCACCCAGGCCGCCGCCCTGGCCTACCTCATGTTCAACCTCTTCACCCCGCCGTGCTTCGCGGCCATAGGCGCCATGAACTCTGAGATAAAAGACAAGAAGTGGCTGTTCGGCGGCATATGCCTCCAGCTCGGCACGGGCTTCACGATCGCGTTCTTCGTCTACCAGATAGGCACCCTGCTCACCACCGGCAGCCTCGGCACCGGATTTGTCCCCGGCCTTATCGCCGTCGCCGTGATAGTCGCCATAGTCGTCTACCTCATGCGCAGGGCGGACAGCAACATCGTCCGCGAGTACGCGCTCGGAGCGAAAGCGTGACGCCATGACAGATATAATCATCATTGCTGTGATAGCCGTCATCGTCGCCCTCGCCGGGAGATATGTCTACAAGGCGAAAAAGAGCGGTGCGAAATGCATAGGCTGCTCGTCCGGCAGCTGCGGACACAGCGGCAAGGATTGCTGCTGCGGAGAAAATAAAGGATAAAGAAATTAAAAGCTCCCGCACTTGTGCGGGAGCTTTTGCTTTTCCATACAGTTCAGTCGCACGCGCGTATCCTGCGGCAGATCTCCTGCATTTTGGAGTCTATCGCGGAGAGGCGCTCGGCGCACTCGCGCAGCTCGTCGACGGACTGCGACGAGACCTCCTTGCCGGACTTGTAGCGCAGCTCGTGCTCCAGGCTGGCCCACATATCCATCGCTATGGTGCGCAGCTGGATCTCCACCGGCAGGCGGAGGATGACCTCGGATATCGTGACGGGCACCTCGACGACTAGGTGCAGGCTGCGGTATCCGTTTGGCTTGGGGTTTTCTATGTAGTCTGTCTTGCGGATGAGGGTGAAGTCCTTGTGCTTTTCGAGCACGTGCGACAGGCGGTAGATGTCGTCGGTGTAGTTGCAGATGACACGCACTCCGGCGACGTCCTGTATGTGCTCCATGATGTTCTGAGTGCTCACCTCAAAGCCCTTGCGCTTGAGCTTGTTGACGGTGCTCTCGGCGGATTTGAGCCGGCACTCCATGTGGTGTATCGGATTGTGGTCGTAGGTCACAGAGAACTCGTCGTCAAGGATGTCGAGCTTGGTGCTGACTTCCATCATCGCGCCGCGGTACAGGTGCGACAGGCGGACATAGCCTTTGATGAAATCCTTCGACACGTCGGGCAGCGCCGGGAGCTCCAGGCGGTTGATGTTCATAGGACGCTGCTTTTCAAGTACCATTTATATTGCCTCCTGTTTATTGGAAGTATATACATTATAGCGCCCGACTGTTGCGAAAATATGAATTATATGCGGCTGAAATGGAGATTTTCCTCAAATATGCCAGATTTCTCCCAATTAGACAAAAATAAACGGCGCAGTCCGGGCAAAACGCCGGGCTGCGCCTGCGGATATCAGTGCTTGAAAAATTCCTCAAAATAATCTCGGCTCACCTGCTGCGGGGTGACGGGATCCTGCGGCTGGCTGCGCTGGGCGGCCTCCCGCTCGCGCCGTTCGGCGGCCTGCTTTGCGCGCATGTAGCGGATGTAGCGGCGGCGCCGGCGGCGGTAAGTCACGACGGAGATGATGTAGAGCACCAGGAGCACTATGAGGATGGCGGCGACGATCTTGACCCAGGTCATGCCGAAGAAGTCGCCGAGCGCCGTCCTGATAAACACGAGCTTCGACAGCCCGACGGAGCTGCCGGCCACGATGTTCACCGTGCCGTAGTTCACGCCGTCGATGGAGACGGTCACCTCGCCGAGCACATCGCCGGAGGAGATCGGGGCGCGAAGGGCGCCCGTCTCATCGGGGTCGTAGAGCGTGATGTCGTACTGGAGGCTGTCGGCCTGGGTGTCGTTGGGCAGGAAGGCCGTCACCGTGTTCTGCGGATTGAGCGGCACGCTGTCGTCGCCGTCGGAACCCATGGAGACCGCCGCCGTGCCTATGGAGTCCTCGGGGGTGAGGATGTCCTGGAAACTGAAGTTGTTGAAGCCCCACTCGTAAAGAGCAACGGAGTCGACGAAGTTGGAGTACTGCAGGCCGACGTCGGTGTTTATCACGACTCCGCCGAGCACTATGCACACGAGCTGCACCCCGTCTTTTTCGGCGGTGGACACGAGGCAGTATCCGGCGTCGTTGGTGTGGCCGGTCTTTATGCCGTGGGCGTACTCATATTTGTAGCCGGGATACATAGTGGAGTTCTCGTTTATAAGTCCGTTGGAATTCGAGAGAGTGCGCGCGCCGGCCATGTTTGTGGCCGGCACCTCGTAGGTCACAGTGTCGCAAATGTCCATGAACTGGCTGTGCGTCATTGCCTCCAGGGTGATCTGCGCGAGATCATAGGCCGTGGTGTAGTGGTTTTCATCGGGCAGGCCGTGAGTGTTGGCGAAATGGGTGCCGACGCAGCCGAGCTCCTGCGCCCGGTCGTTCATCATGGTGATGAAGTTGTCTATGGTGCCGCCTATGTATTCCGCTATGACGTTGCACGCGTCGTTGCCGGATGAGAGCATGGCGCAGTAGAGCAGGTCCTGCAGGGACATGGTCTCGCCGACGAGTATGCCGGCGCTGCTGCCGTCGGCCACGAGGTCGTAGTTCATGCTGGCCGAGGCCGTGACCATGTCGGTGAGGCTCGCGCGGCCGTCCTCAATGGCCTCTATGGCAAGCAGGACGGTCATGATCTTGGTCGTGCTGGCCGGGTATGCGCGCACGTTTTCGTCCTTGGAGAAGAGGACGCTCCCGCTGTCCGGTTCAAGAAGGATTATGCTCTCTGAATAGGTAGCGGGGTCGCTCAACGCCGATGCCGAGGGCGCCATAGCTGAGAAAAAGACCGAAACTATCAAAAACAGGGACAATATCTTCAAATTTTTCATGTCAAACTCCAATATCTATGATATTATTATTTCATAAGGCGGCGGAAAACGCAAAATTCTAGACTATATTATAAATATCTGCCGCATGAAAAGCAACACCAAAAATTTTCATCGCCGAAAGGAGGCGCGCCGGGTGCTCAGACGCAGCGAAGCGGTTCTCATCCTCATAACAGCGGTCTTTCTGGCGGCAGCGGCGGCGGTCATCCTGCCGGGGCACGATCAGGCCGCGCAGCTCGTTGCAGTGACGGAGACGGCGCCGCCGGAACCGGCTGCCGCGACCATAGAGCCACAGGGGCCGGTGGACGTGAACACGGCCGGCGTCGAGGAGCTCGACTGCCTGCCGGGCATAGGCGAAGTGCTCGCCGGGCGCATAATCGCCTACCGCGACGAGCACGGGCCGTTCGAAAGCGTGGAAGACCTCCTTGCCGTGAGCGGGATCGGCGAACAGACCTGCGATGAACTGCGCGGGCTCATTACCTTCGGAGAGGAGAACTGACTGTGAAGATACTGGTCGTCGACGACGAAAAGCTGCTCGTAAAGGGCATAAAGTTCAATCTTGAGAACGATGGATACGAGGTGGACGCCGCCTACGACGGCGAGGCCGCGGTCGAGCTGGCGAGGACGGGCAGATATGACCTCATCATCCTCGACCTCATGATGCCGAAGCTCGACGGGCTGAGCGCCTGTATGCAGATAAGGGAGTTTTCAAACGTGCCGGTGATAATGCTCACCGCCAAGAGCGAGGACACGGACAAGCTGCTCGGCTTTGAGTACGGGGCGGACGACTATGTGACCAAGCCTTTCAACGTGCTCGAGCTCAAGGCGCGCGTGCGCGCCCTGCTGAGGCGCAGCGGAGCGGGCGAGGGCGCGAAGGCCTCGTCAAAGCTCGTGCGCGGGCACATAACTATCGACTCGGAGCGCCGCAGCGCCGAGGCAAACTCCCGCCAGGTCGAGTTGACGGTGAAGGAGTTCGACCTCATCGAGCTGCTCATGCGCAACCCGGGCAAGGTGTTCTCGCGTGAAAACCTGCTCGACACCGTGTGGGGATACGATTACCAGGGCGACATACGCACTGTCGACGTGCACATCCGCCGGCTGCGCGAAAAGCTCGAGAGAAACCCGGCAGAGCCGGAGTATATCATCACGAAGTGGGGCGTCGGCTATTACTTTGCCGACGACAGGAACAGCGCTGAATGAAAGCCCTTATAGAGAGGTTAAAGCGCCCTTCACTGGCGCTCAAGCTCTGCGCCGCGTTCCTCGCGCTGGTGTTCGGCGTGGTGCTCATCATAAACATCTACCCCGTCGCGCTTGCGCGCGACCTTGTGAGCGCGAATAAGCGGAGCTCAATGCTCGACCAGGCGTCGCTGCTGTCGACCTCGCTCGGCGCCCTTGAGACGCTCACGGAGAACGGGGTCTATCAGGCGATGGAGCTGCTCGACACATCGGCGTCCTACCGCATAATAGTCACCGACGAGAAGGCCGAGGTGCTCTACGACAACTATCCTGTCGACTCGTCCGTGGGCAAGTACGCCATGCTGAGCGAGATTTACCTCGCGCTGAACAGCAAGGTCGTGTTCTACTCGCGCTATGCCGACGAGGCGTTCCTATCGCGCGCGGCCATGCCGGTGACGAACGGCGGCGCGGTCATAGGCGCCGTGTACCTCAGCGAATACGACTCCGAGCAGTCGTCGCTCATCTCCGGCATAAGCAGTACGATGTTCCGGCTCTCGATACTTCTGAGCCTGGTATCACTTGTGCTCATCCTGGTGTTCTCCAGCGCGCTCACGCGGCGCATAAGCGATCTGGTGCGCGCCGTGAACATAGTCCGCGAGGGTGATTATGATTACCATATCGACGTCGTGGGCAGCGACGAGGTCTCCGCGCTCGCGAACGAGTTCAACAGCATGACAGACCGGCTCCGCGAGACGGAGGAGCGCAGACGGCGGTTCGTGTCCGACGCATCGCATGAGCTCAAGACCCCGCTCGCGTCCATAAGGCTGCTGTCCGACAGCATAATGCAGACCGAGAATATGGACACGGCCACCATGCGCGAGTTCGTGTCCGACATCGGCGCCGAGGCCGAGCGCCTCCAGCGTACGACGGAAAAACTGCTCACGCTCACACGGCTGGACAGTTCGGTCGAGCCGCAGCTCGAGCCGGTCGACCTCAAGCTCGCCGCCGAGAACACCATGCGCCTGCTCCGGCCTCTGGCCCAGGAGCACAGGATATTCCTCAAATACGACCTCAGCGAGGGCTGTGTCGTCCTCGCCAACGGCGACGACATGTATCAGATCATTTTCAATCTCGTCGAAAACGGCATAAAATACAACACGCCCGACGGTATGGTCCACCTGCACCTCGGCGTGCGCGACGGCATGGTCCGCCTCGTGGTGGAGGACAGCGGCATAGGCATACCGGAGAGCGACGTGCCGCATGTGTTCGACAGGTTTTACCGTGTCGACAAGGCGCGCTCGCGCGAGCACGGCGGTAGCGGGCTCGGGCTCAGCATAGTGCACGACGCCGTGGTCGGCTGCGGCGGCACGATAGAGGTCATGCCAAACGAGCCGCGCGGCACGCGCTTTGTCGTGCTCTTCCCGCGCTATGAGGGAGGTGAGGGCGAATGAGACGCATCATGGCCTTTGTCCTGGCGCTCGCCCTCGCCCTCGGGGCCGGGTGCTCCGGCGCCGAGACGGCGCAGGTGTGCCGCATCATCGCCCCGGAGGAACAGTCGGGAGGAGAGCTGATCGCATATGAGAGCGTGCCTGTCGCCGACAGCGAGACCGCTCTCGATGCCGCGCTGCGCGCTCTGCAGTCGGCCCCGGCGGATCAGGGGCTCGTGAACCCGCTTTCCGGCATAGTGATCGAGAGCTGCAACGTCGTGAACGGGATGGCTCTGCTGTATCTCTCCGAGGACTACCTCGAGCTCAGCGGCGTGGACAGATCGGTGGCCGACGCGTGCTGTGTGCTCACGCTCTGCGCCTCGGACGGGATAGACCGGGTCACGATATACTCGGGCGGGCGCGCCGTGGCCATAGGCCTCACGCCCGACGACATACTGCTCGACAATGCCGACACCGACGGATACAGGCGCGAGGCATGTCTCTACTACATCTCGGACGACGGCAGGCTCGTCCCAGAGGAGCGCAGCCTGTCCATACCCGGCTCGGAGTACGCCGAGCGCTATGTGTTCGACGAGCTGCTGCGCCCGCCTGAGGGCATGAGCTCCGCTCTGCCGGCCGGCACCCAGCTCATCAGCGTCACGCGCAAGGGCAGGCTCTGCACGGTCGACCTCTCCGGCGCGTTCATCGACAACGGTGCGGATACGGCCGCCGGCCGCTTCATGGCGGTCGAGGCACTGGTGAACTCGCTCACCTCGCTCGGCGGCATAAGCGAGGTGAATATAACGGTCGAGGGCGAGCCTGTCGGCGAATACGGGCCTCTCGATCTGTCTTCCCCGCTCACCGGCTGCCGGTTTATCACCACCGGCCTCTCCGGGGAGGACGCGTTGTCGAGCCGGCTGTACTTTGAATGGGGCGGCTCGCTCTTCGGCGCGCCGTGCGTGCTCGACGGTTCAGGCGGAGCGGAACAGGCCGTGCTCGATGCGCTGATGAGTTCCGCGGGCTTCGGCCTCTGCCGCGGCCTTTTCGCTCCGACCGACGAGCTGACCCAAGCCGGCACCAGCGCCGGGATATGCACGATCACGGTTTCGCGCGGATTTTTCTCCCAGCGCTCTGAGGACGAGGTCGTCCTCGCCGTCGACGCCCTGGTCCAGAGCCTGCTCGAGCTCGAGGAGGTTTCCGCCGTGATAATCCGCTTTACCGACGGCGAGACCCCGGAGCACGGCGGCATCGATATGAGCGGCCCGATCACAGAGATAACATCTCAAGTCATTGAATGACGGAGGTTTTTTAAGATGCCCCTGCCGGTACCCACAGTGCTGCTGCACGACATATATGAGCTCACTCCCGACGGCCTGCGCGGCATGGGAGTGCGCTTCCTGATGATGGATCTCGACAACACCCTCGCGCCGTACCATGTGCACGAAGCCGGCGGCGAGCTGCGCCGCTGGGTCGACGGTATGCGCCGCGGCGGGATAGAGCTCTTCATCCTCTCGAACAACCACGGCGGCCGTCCGGAAGAGTTTGCCCGGCAGCTTGGCCTGGATTATGTAAACCGAGCGAAGAAACCCCGGCCCGACACCGCGCTCAAAGTAATGCGCTCGCGGGGATACTCGCCGTCGGAGACCGCCATAATAGGCGACCAGATATACACAGATGTGCTCTGCGCCGTTCGCTGCGGCGTGAGATCCATATGTGTGCGCCCGATATGTATATCGCGCAACCCTCTTTTGGCTGTGCGCTATTTCTTCGAGCTGCCTTTCAGAGGAGGAAAGAAAAATGGTAAGAGACAGGATAGATAAGCTGCGCGCGCTGATGCGCGCCGAGGGGCTCAACGGCATGCTCCTAATCGACCAGAAGGACCGCCGCTGGGCGACGGGCTTCGCCTCGTCGGACGGGGCCGTGCTCGTGACGGAACACGAGACGTTCTTTTTCACGGACTCGCGCTATATAGAGGCGGCGCGCCTCGCCGTGAGGGATGCGACGGTCGGCCTCGTCTCGCCGAAAATGCCCATGCGCGAGTGGCTGCGGCAGGCCGCGGCCGACTGCGGCGTGAAACGCCTCGGCTTTGAGGAGGACCGCCTCACCTGGGCGGACACCGTGCGCTACCGCAAGATGCTGCCTGAGGCGGAGTTCGTCGGCGCCGCCTCGCTGGTGCGCCGGCTGCGTGCGGAGAAGGACTCGGACGAGCTCGCCGCGATGAAAAAGGCCCAGGCTGTGACCGACGCCGTGTTCACCGAGCTGCTGGACATCATCCGCCCCGGGGTGAGCGAGCGCGAGATAGCCGCCGAGATAACCTACCGGCAGCTCCTGCGCGGGGCCGAGGGAAACTCCTTCGACCCCATAGTCGTCACCGGCAGAAAGTCCAGCATGCCGCACGGTGTGCCCGGCGGCGAGCTGATCCAAAAAGGCGATTTTGTCACCATGGACTTCGGCTGCGTGGTCGACGGGTACTGCTCCGACATGACGCGCACCGTCGCCGTCGGAGAGCCCACGGATGAGATGCGCGCCGTCTACGACATAGTCCTGCGCGCCCAGGAGGCCGGCATGGCCGCAGCGCGCGCGGGCGTAACGGGCGAGAGCATCGACGCCGCCGGGCGCGGCGTCATCGACGACGCGGGATACGGCGAGTGCTTCGGACACAGCTTCGGACACAGCCTCGGCCTCGACATACACGAGTCGCCGTCGGCCTCGCCGTCGGAGAAGCAGGTCATGCCCGTCGGGGCCGTCGTGTCGGCGGAGCCGGGCATATATATCCCCGGACATTTCGGCGTGAGGATAGAAGATGTCCTGTATCTGAGTGAAAACGGCTGTGAGGATTTGACCAACTCGCCAAAAAATCTCATTGTTTTGTGATTATACTTGCCAAAATAAAGGCAATAGTGTAAAATGAATCTACTATTGTGTCTATATAATTTATGGAGGGATAACCAATGATTACCGCAGGCGATTTCAGAAACGGCGTCACCTTTGAGATGGACGGCCAGGTCATGCAGGTCGTCGAGTTCCAGCATGTCAAGCCCGGCAAAGGCGCCGCATTTGTCCGCACCAAGATGAAAAACGTTATGACCGGTGCCGTCACCGAGACTTCTTTCAACCCCACCGCCAAGTTTGAAAACGCCACCGTCGAGCGCAAGACCATGGAGTACAGCTATGCCGACGGCGACATCTACTATTTCATGGACATGGAGACCTATGAGCTCGTCCCCATCGACAAGTCCGCCCTGAACGATGGTTTCCGTTTCGTCCTCGAGAACATGCCCTGCACGGTCATGTCCTACAAGGGCAAGGTCTTCTCCGTTGAGCCGCCTATGTTCGTCGAGCTCACCGTCACCGAGACAGACCCCGGCTTTGCCGGCAACACCGCCACCAACGCCACCAAGCCTGCCACCCTCGAGAGCGGCGCTGAGATCAAGGTGCCCCTCTTCATCGAGCCGGGCGAGAAGGTCCGCGTCGATACCCGCACCGGCGAGTATCTCGAGCGTGCCAAGGGCTGAGTTCAAATCTGACTGATTAAAATAAGGAGCAAGGATATGAACGTTTCCGAAAAGATCGCATATCTCAAGGGGCTCGTCGAGGGCCTCGACATCAAGGCCGGATCCCGCGAGGACAAGCTCATCTCCGCTGTCGTTGATGTGCTCGATTCCATCTCCGAGGAGCTCGACGGCCTCAACGAAAACGCCGCCGACATGGCCGAGGAGCTCGACGCTGTGAGCGACGACCTCTCCGTTGTGGAGAAAGAAGTGTTCGGCGATGACTGCTGTGACGACGAGTGCTGCTGCGACGATGATCATTGCTGCGACGACGAGTGCGAAGACGACGAATATCCGCTCTTCTTCGAGGTCACCTGCCCCTCGTGCGATAACACCATAACCATAGACGAGGATGTGCTCGACCTCGGCAAGATCCAGTGCCCCAACTGCGGCGAGATGCTCGAGTTCGACCTCGACTCCATCGAGGACGAGGACGAGAGCGACAGCGGCGACGGCACGGCGGAGTGATGACACTGTGAGCACGGGCTGCCGGACTATATCCGGCAGCTCTTTTAAATGTCATAAATCGTCAAAATCGGGCGCATGGACACCGGCTTTTTTTGAACATGTTGAATAAGATGTTGACAGCCTTTGTGCGCCATGCTATCCTGATATTACAAAATTACTGGGAGGACAGTACGGCATGGATAATAAACTAAATCTGGCAGAAATATGTAAGGATGTCCGGCGGGACATCGTTACGATGATCTCCAAGGCCGGCTCGGGACATCCGGGCGGTTCTCTGTCATCTGTTGAGATCATGGTCACGCTGTATTACAAATTTATGCACGTTGACCCTAAGAATCCGGGCGATCCCGACCGCAACCGCTTCATCCTCTCCAAGGGGCACGTTGTTCCCGTTGTTTACAGCATCCTGGCTCGCCAGGGCTTTTTCGACATGTCCGCCCTCGGTACCCTTCGCCAGTACGGCAGCATCCTCCAGGGGCACCCCCACATGAGCAGCACCCCGGGCCTCGATTGCTCCGGCGGTTCGCTCGGACAGGGACTGTCCGTCGCAAACGGACTTGCCATCGCCGCCAAGAAACAGAACAAGGCCTACCGTACATATTGCCTCATGGGCGACGGCGAGATCCAGGAGGGACAGATCTGGGAGGCTGCCATGACTGCGGCCCACTTCGGCCTCGACAACCTCTGCGGCATAGTCGATGTGAACGGCGTCCAGCTCGACGGCCCCACCAAAGAGATAATGAACGTTGAACCCGTCGCGGACAAATTCCGCGCCTTCAACTGGAACGTCATCGAGATCGACGGACATGATCTCGACCAGGTCTCCGATGCCTTTGAGAGCGCCGCCAAGTTCAAGGGCGCGCCGTCTGTAATAGTCGCCAGATGCGTCAAGGGCAAGGGCGTCTCCTTCATGGAGAACACCTGCGCATGGCACGGAGCCGCCCCCAACGCCGAGCAGCTTGCCAAGGCTCTCGAGGAAATCAGATAAGGAGGAACACTATGGACAGCAAAATTGAGCGCGTTCCTCAGCGCGACGGCTACGGTAAAGGGCTGCTCGAGCTGT
>CAJFRI010000021.1 GCA_904419385.1 Candidatus Heteroscillospira lomanii | reverse complement strand
GATGGTCGAGATAGCCGGGGGAGATATCCTGCTGACCGGCGGCATAAACAATCCGCGCGTCCTGCTGGAGGGCACGACCGAGGATGTGCGCCGCAACGTCATTGATCTCCTGGAACACGGCATCCCTCTCATGTCGCCTGAGTGCGCGATCCCGTGCCGTGTCAGGAACGAAAACCTCATGGAGATCGTTAGAACAGTGCGCGACTACGAGGGGATCGGGGCCTGAAATACGGAGAATCCTGTTCGATAAGATTGACAATGCGCCGCGGAAATCCGCGGCGCATTGTCAATCCGGGGGCGTTTCACGGCGGCGCGGCGAGACGCCGGGGCGAGAGGCCTCAGCCACTCTTGTCACATTAAATCCGAGCCCATGCACTTCATTAGACTCCATGATTATCATGAAGGAATTCGGGTCGGCATGTTTTACGGCTTTTTCAATGCTGTACATGTCTTTTGTGCTCGCGGCTATCATTACAATATCGCGGGGCTGGCCGCTGTATCCGCCGACTGCGGGTATTATTGTGGAGCCGCGTTCACAGCAGCCGCTTACTGCACTGTAAATGCGTTTTCCGTCGTCGGAGACGATGAAGGCGACTTTGCCGGCGTTGAGGCCGTACATCACCTTGTCGACAACGACCGAGAGCAGGTAGTTTACTATCACGCCGTAGATTATGCCGTCGAGATCATTGAAGATCAGCCCTCCGGCCAGGACTATGATAAAGTCGAACGCAAAGACGATGTTGCCGAGCTTGAGATGCGGCCATGTGGCTTTTACCGCCATGACTATGAAATCCGAGCCGCCGGTGGACGTGTTGCGCATATAGATCATGGCAAATCCCAGCCCTATTATGACGCCCGCCGCTATGGCCGCGAGCATGCGGTCACCCGTATACATGGGGAACAGCGGCGCTATATAATCTATCATCAGCGATGAGATCACCATGCACCTCAGGGAGCGGAGCAAGAACGCCCTGCCGATGACCTTATAGCATAAAAACGCAACAGGTATGTTGAGCGCGATCGTGGTAAGGCCGATGGGCAGTCCAAAGAGCCTGTGCAGGATTATGGCTATACCGGAAAAACCGCTCATGGGAAATCCGGCGGCCAGGACTATGTTATAGGTCGCTATGGATATCAAAAAGCTGCCTGAACACTCGAAGAACAGACTTGCAAATGTATGCCTGCCGATTTTGAGCATAGGTTTCTCCTTCGCGGCTCGTTCTGTTGGAGCTGCTATGACGGTGGGTTTAGTTCCGGTATTGATAGCATTGCCTGTAACTGGATGTATTATTAAAAAATCAGCGCGCGGACCGCACAGGCCCGCGCGCTTCTTGTATAGTTGTATATCCGCGAAGAACTGCCGGTTCTTATGCCAGCTGCCAGGCGGCGCTCTCGTTTTGCAGCTCTACCATGTGCCGGTAGAGCCCGCCCTCGGCCATGAGCTCAGCAGGAGTGCCCTGCTGGGATACACGGCCGTTTTCCAGGACGACGATATGGTCGGCCCCGGCGACAGTGCGCATGCGGTGGGCGATGATGAGCACGGTCTTGCCGCGCAGCAGATGGGAGAGCGCGGCCTGGACGGCGCTCTCGTTTTCGACGTCGAGACTTGCGGTCGCCTCATCCAGCAGGATGACGGGCGCGTCTTTCAGCAGGGCGCGGGCGATGGATATGCGCTGGCGCTCGCCGCCGGAGAGCGTGGACCCATTCTCTCCTATGACTGTCTGATACCCGTCGGGCAGGCGGCGGATGAACTCATCGCAGCGGGCTGCTTCAGCGGCGGCCAGCACCTCCTCGTCGGATGCCCCGCGGCGGCCAAGACGTATGTTTTCCATCACGGTGTCGCGAAACAGCACGACGTCCTGGAACACCATGGCATAGCTTTTGAGCAGAGTCTCGGGGTCGACTGTGGACACGTCGGTGCCGCCGAGAGTCACTTTGCCGCCGGTGGCATCCCAGAACCGGGCGGCGAGCCGGCACGCCGTGGATTTGCCGCCGCCGGACGGGCCGATGAGGGCCGTCACCTCGCCCTGGCGGGCTGTGAAGCTCACGTCGCTGAGCACATCCTCGCCGCCGCGGTAAGCAAAGCGGACGTGGTCGAACACGATGTCATAGTTTTCCGGCTCAAAGTCCTCTGTGCCCTCCTGGACGGGCTGTTCGAGTATAGTGCGCATGCGCTGAATCTGCAGCTTTGCGCTGAAAGTGGCCGCGATGTTCTGGAGGACGGTGCCGAGCGGGTCATAGAGCCTCGCCGCGGCAAAAAGGAAGCCGAGAAAATAAAGGAAGCCGATATCCCCGGAGAGCATGAGCGCAGAGCCGGTGAGCACCGTGGTCGCAAGCCCCGCTCGCAGGAAAGCCTGGGCCGAGCAGACGAACACGCCGGTGGCGAGTTCCGAGCGTATGCACCCGCTCTCCATGGCGGCCAGCTTTTCGTCGAGCTGGGACATGTACCGCTCCTCTCGGGAACAGGCTTTTATATCGCGTATGGTCTCGAGCCCCTCCTGTATGCAGTCCGAGACGGCGCGCTTGTTGAGTATGCTGCGGCTGCCGAAAGCGTCCTGTATGCGCTTTGAGCCGGCGGTGAGCAGCACGGCAACAGGCACGACCCAGAGCACCGCCAGCGCCATGCGCCAGTTAAAGCAGAACATGCATATGCCTATCACTATGGTAGAGAGTATCGACGCAAACAGCTGGGGGATGTAGTGCGAGAACATCTGGTCGAGGCTGGAACAGTCGGCTATCATCGTTGCGGTGAGGTCGCTCAGGTCGCGGCTGCCGAAGAACGACAGCGGCAGACGCCGCAGCGTCTCGGCGAGGCTCACGCGGCGGCTTGCGCTCTCGCGGTAGGTCGCGAGGTAGAGCGACGCGTATTGGAACCAGTGCAGGACGAACAGCAGAATGAGCACGGCTATGCCGAGGCCGGTGTATACCCAGAATCCGTCGGTGCCGCTGCTGGCCCCGCCGAGCACGGCGAGCAGATGCTGCATGGCGAACATCACGGCGCCGACAGGCAGCATGAGGCTTATGTTGCACACAAAGCACCATACGACGGCTTTCATGAGATCCCTCGCGCCCTTTTCGCTGAGCGCGAACACATGCTGCAATTTTTTGATCATCACGCTTCCTCCTTTCCGATTTTCCACTGGGCGCTGCGCCGGTAGTCGGCCCACATTGCAGCGTAGACCCCGCCGGCGGCGAGCAGCTCGCCGTGCGTGCCGCGCTCGGCGACCCGGCCGCCGTCGAGCACGATTATGCAGTCGGCGTTTTGGACGGTGGACAGCCTGTGCGCTATCATCAGCACGGTCTTGTCTTTGGTGAGCTGTTCAAATGCCAGCTGTATCTGGTGCTCATTCTCAGGATCGGCAAATGCCGTGGCCTCGTCGAGCACGACTATGGGCGAGTCCTTGAGTATGGCGCGCGCCAGTGCTATGCGCTGCGCCTCGCCACCGGAGAGGTAGACCCCCTTTGAGCCGACGACGGTGTCGAGCCCGTGCGGCAGCTTTGCCGTTATGGCGCCGCATTGTGCCGCATCGGCTGCGGCGAGCGCCTGCCCGCGCGTGGCATCGGGGCGGGCGGCGCGGATGTTGTCGAGCACGCTTTCCTTGAACAGGCGGGTGTCCTGGAATACGAACGCCACCTGGCGCGCGAGCTCGGCCGCGTCCATCTCGCGCACATCTGCCCCGCCTATGGACACGCTGCCGCTGTCGACGTCCCAGAACCGCGGGATGAGGCTTGCCGCCGTGGTCTTGCCGCCGCCGGACGGGCCGACGAGGGCGACGGTCTGCCCGGGCTCGACTGTGAAGCTCACGTCGCTCAGCGCCGGGCCCGCGGCGCCGGGATAGGTAAAAGTGACATGATCAAATCTCACGGCGGCGCTGCGCGGGGAATCCGGCGAGGCCGGCTGCGGCATCGGCTCGCGCGCCATGATCTCGTCGAGCCTGCCGACGGCCTCGTCGGCTTCCATAACAGCCTCGCTCATATACATGATGCGGTTTATCATGGCGCCGCAGGCCGGGGCGAACAGCGCGTAGAATATGAAATTCACAAGCGTCTGCCGCACATCGCCGCCCGACGCGATGAGCAGCGCCGCCGGGATGAGCAGGGCAAAAGCGCCGTTTATGCATGTGAGGAAGCATGTCTGCCCGACGCGGCAGCTCATGGCGTACTGGCTGGCCAGGTCGCTGTAATCCCGTATCGCGGCGTAGAACGCTTTGAACGAGTAGACGGTCTGCTGGAACATCTTGACGACGGGTATACCGCGCACATATTCGACGGCCTCGCCGCTCATTCGCTCGATTTCACGCTGGTAGCGGTGGAAGAAACCGGCGTTTTTGCCTCCCATCATCATGCACATGCTCGCGAGCGCCATCGCCATCGTTAGCAGGCAGATCAGCCCCATGCGCCAGTCGAACACGAAGAGCATGATGACGGCGGCTATTGGCGTGAGCACGGCGGCGGTGAGATCGGGGAGCTTGTGCGCGAGCAGGTCCTCGGTGAGTCCGGCGTTGTCGTCGATGAGCTTGCGCAGGCGCCCCGACTGGCTGCCTGTGAAGAAACCGAGCGGTAGTTTGAGCACATGCTCCATGGCGGCGCGGCGCATGTTGCGCGCCGTGCGGAATGCGGCGATGTGCGTGCACATGAGCGCGGCGAAATAGAACACTATGCTGCCGACGGCGAACCACACGGCCGCCCAGCCCCAGCGCTCGAGCCCGCCCTCGCCGTTGAGGGCCGCCCGCGCCACAAGCCAGACGCACACATAGGGCGCAAGCCCAAGCAGCGCCGACACGGCCGACAGCGCACAGCCGAGGAAAGTGAGTTTTTTATGCCTGCCCGAGTATCCGAGTATCAGAGCCAGGCTGCTCCGTTTTTTTTCTGCCATTTTCATCCTCCTTAAAACAAATTGGTTAGTGCAAGCTAACTAACAGGCAAAAAAGATGGGGATTCAGTTCCCCATCAATTTGAGCCATCCGGCGAGATAGAACTCGCGCAGCTGAGCCACATAGGCCTTTGCCCTGTCATAGGGCATGTCGTGCTCGACGATCTCGAAAAAGGCGTTGAACATGCCGCTGGCGATGATGTGGCACAGCTCGCGGTCGACTGCGGGCACGTCGTGCCCGAGGCGGCGCAGCACATCCATATATTGCAGCGTTGCGTCGACTTCCACTTCTACCATATTGTGTACGAAGTGCTCATACGAGGTGCCGCCGGCGCAGCAGAGCAGGAGCTTTATTTCCCTGGGATGCTGGTACATGTACTCGAACATCCAACTCATGAACTCGGTCGACTCGACGCCCATATGTTTGGGCTGCTCGGCGTCGGGGAGCTCTGCAAAGTCGGTCTGCGCGGCCATGAAGCGGCCCATGATCGCCGCAGCGTGCGGCTCGACGACGGATGCGAACAGCGCCTCCTTGCTGGAAAAATAGCCGTAGAACGCACCTGTAGTGACGCCGGCGTTCTTGACTATCTGCCGCAGGGAAGCGCCGCGAAAACCTTTTTCAAGAAATTCCTTTATGGCCGCCTCGTGTATGTTCGCGAGAGTGGCGCAGGATCTCTGTTCCATGGGGCGCCTCCTGTATAACAATGTTATATAACGATGTTATAATACAGCGGGGCGCAGCATTTGTCAATAGTGTTCAGGAGCGTTGCCGTCATTTTTTTCGCCGAGCGGCAGCGGCCTCATGCTGTGCAGGCTGACACAGAGCGTGGAGGCGTTGTGCAGCATGGCCGAGGCAGCCGGACGGAGCGCTCCGGCCGCGCCGAGCGCGATGAGAGCGGCGTTGAAGCCGATGACGAAGCGGTAGTTTGCGTGTATGCGGGCCATGAGAGCCATGGCGATGCGACGCAGGCGCACGAGCTCCCACAGCGAATCGTCAGAGATGGTGATGTCTGCGATCTCACGGGCTATGGCGGCACCGCTGCTGACTGCTATGCCGGCATCGGCCTCTGAGAGCGCGGGCGAGTCGTTTATCCCGTCTCCGACCATCATCACGGTGTGGCCGAGACGGCGCAGCCCGGCAATGTACTCCGCTTTGTCAGCCGGAAGGACCCCTGCGCGGAACTCGCCGACGCCGAGCCGGTCGGATATGGCGGCGGCAGTGCTCTGGCCGTCGCCCGTGAGCATGACAGTGCGTTCAATGCCGAGAGCGCGCAGCTCGGAGAGCACGGCGGCAGCCTCATCGCGCGGCGGGTCGGAGATGCAGATGACGGCGGCGAGCGTTCCGTCAATCGCGAGATAGAGCTTGGAGTACTCCGGCGGCAGGGAGTCAAAAAGCTCCTGCTCGCCCTCAGGCACGGAGCAGCCCTCGTCCTCGAAGATGAAGTGCGCGCTGCCTATGCGCACACGCACGCTGTTCACGGAGCTTGCTATGCCGTGCGCCACGAGATATTCGACTTTGGAGTGATACTCGTCGTGCGTGAGGCCGCGGCGCTTTGCCTCGGCCACGACGGCGTTTGCCATCGAGTGCGGGAAGTGTTCCTCAAGGCAGGCGGCAAGGCGCAGCATGTCCTCCTCGCTGTGTCCGCCGAAAACGGTGATTCCGGCCACACGGGGACAGGCGTGGGTCAGAGTGCCTGTCTTGTCGAAGACTATCGTGTCGGCCTTGGCCGCAGCCTCGAGAAATTTTCCGCCCTTGACGGTGATGTGCGCGCGGCCCGCCTCACTCATGGCCGAGAGCACGGCGAGAGGCATGGCGAGCTTGAGAGCGCATGAGAAATCGACCATCAGGATGGAGAGCGCGCGCGTCACGCTGCGCGTGAGCGCAAGGCTGAGCAGGCTGCCGGCGAAGGTATACGGCACGAGTCTGTCGGCGAGACTCGAGGCCTTGGCCTCGGCTGCGGATTTCATCTGCTCGGATCTCTCGATCATGGCGACTATCTGGTCGTAGCGGCTGTTTCCGGATGCCTGGCGGACCTCTATGGCGCACTGGCCCTCCTCGACGACTGTGCCTGCGTAGACGGCGCCGCCGGGGCGCTTTGCCACGGGGATGGACTCGCCGGTGAGCGAGGCCTGGTTCACCGCCGCCTCGCCCTCTGTGACCACGCCGTCGACGGGGATGACACCGCCGGCGCGCACGACGACGCAGTCGCCCGGCTTTATCTCGGCTATGGGCACGAGTTCTTCGAGTCCGCCAGTACGGCGCCAAACACGGTCGACGTGCAGCGACAGGCTGTCGGCGAGATCGGCGGCGGACTTTTTGCGCGTCCAGTCTTCGAGCAGCTCGCCGAGCTCGAGAAGGAACATGACCGTCCCCGCAGTGCCGAAATCACGGCGGAGGACGGAGACGCCGATTGAAATAGCGTCGAGCAGCTCGACTCTTATCTGCCGCCGCCACAGACAGCGCAGTCCTCGCCGCATGAACGGCAGCGTGTGCCGCAGCATGCGCATGACACGCAGGGGGGTGGGGAGAAACAGTGCCGCCGCTTTTATCAGCACTTTGCCGACCAGCTTTTCCTGATATGTGCGGTTGATCGCGCGCGTGCTGTGGGCTGCGGGCGTTACAGTGCGCCCGGCCTCGGCCCAGGTGAACGCGGCGAGTGCTGCAATCGCCTCGCTGCGTTCACAATTGTAGCGCACCACGGCACAGCAGGTGCGCTCATGCACGGCGGCCTCCTCGACCCAGGGGCGGCTGTGTAGCCAGAGCTCGAGCAGGTCAGCCTGAGCGACGGTCATTTTTTTCTGAGAGAGCCGCAGGCGCATGCGGCCGCGGCTCTCGTGAACGATTTTTGCTTTCATGCGCTCCTCCTTGAAAAAGGGAGCCGCTCAGAGCGGCTCCCCGGGGAATTCAGGCGTTTTCGCCGTCGATGCCGTCCTCGGCCTCTTTGGCCGCGCGGGCGTCGTTTATGTCCTTTGCGGAGGCGAGGATGTCGGCCGCATTCTCCTGTACGGAGGCGGCGGTCTCCATTACGCAGTCTTTCATGCGCAGACCGGCGGCGGCGACCTGGGTATAGGCCCTCTTGGCGTCCTTGCTCGAGAGAAGCTTTATTCCGACAGAGCCGAACAGGGCCCCGCCGACAAAACAGGCGATCTTTGTGTAGTGCAGCATGTTTCTCATCCTTTCAGTACATGTTTAACGTTCATTTGCGCTTATAGCCTGTGAGCATGACCATGACCATGCAGATCACAGCCGCCCAGGCCCAAAAACGGTGCTGTTTCAAAGGGATATCCTCCTCATATATGGGATCATTCTTTGAATATTGAAATATTATAGCGGGATTGTCTGAGCGCGTCGCGCCGAAACGGTCATAAACCGCCCAATTCAGACAATTTTCTGTACTGTCCGGGCGATGATCCGAAATGGCGGCCGAATGCTGCGCTGAACTGGCTCGCGCTGCCGTATCCCACGGCCTGGGAGATTTCGAGCACGCTGAGCGAAGAGGTGCGCAGCAGTTCTGCGGCACGTTCCATGCGGCGGCCTCGCAGCCATGTGTGTACAGGTTGGCCGTAAATGCGGCGGAAGCAGGCCTTGAACATTGTTGGAGACAAATAAGACATCCTGCTCAGACGCTCAATAGTGAGTTTTTCGTCGAGATGCGCCTCCATATAGTCCTTTGCGTGCATCACAGCCCGAGTCACCGTGCGGTCGAGCGCGGGTTCGGGCGCGCGGCCGGTCACGCTCTGGGCACAGAGCAGATACAGCAGCTCCGCCGATTTCAGCACGCAGTAGCGCCCCTGCTCGCTCTGAGGAAGAGTTTCCAGCGTCTCGAACACGGCTCCGCTCCAGGCCGATGATCTCAGCACGGCACAGCCGCGGCAGGCGTCCATGCGCCGCTTGACCTGTGAGGTGTCGAGTTTTTTCCCGCCGAAGATTTCCGCCAGCGCTTCGAGGCAGCCGTGTGCGCTGCGCGCGTCTATGACGACGAGCATGCCCGAGAGCGGAGAGACGATATCAGCTGTGCGTATGTGCGATGTGTCGGAGAGCAGAAGTATGTCGCGAGAACCGGCGCTGAGCTCCGGCTCGTTCCTGCGCGTGATGGCCAGCGTGCCGCCTGTGCAGAACAGGGCCTCGAAGTGCATTGGTCTCAGCGCGGCCGGTATTGCCACAGGATATTTTCCGTCCGGAAGCGCAAAACGGCAGACATTTGTCCCCGGAGCCACGCCCGTCCAATCGGCATACATGACAGGCGCGTGTTCAAGATATTCTGCCAACATTTTCCATCCCTCCGGAGTTTAATGAGTTAGTTAATCCTAACCAACTGACAGCATTATATTAAATCTCGCGCGCGATGTCAAGAGACGGTGCCGCGGCGATTATCATATGCTGTTTTGTTTTCCGCGCGGATGTGATATTCTTGGATAAAAGGAAAATCATGGAGCGTGATGCCTGTGGAAAGACCGACAAACTCTGGCGGCACCGGGATGGGGTATGCCTCCGGTGGAAAAATGACATGTAGAAAGGCGATGGACCGTGTGCTTGCCGGCATGGCGCTTAGCGTGCTCAGGATAGATTTTTTGTGCCTCGGCTGCGTCCTGCCGGTCGCCGGCATAGTGCTGCAAATACTCGGCGTTCGCGCCCTGAGACGCGAAAACAAGTGGTTCAAAGCCTGCTTTGCGGTAACGGCGCTCAGGGCGGCAGGATTTTTTGCCTCAATGGTCATGAATGCGACAGTCATCCTTATCCCCGGCGCCGTGCTCCCCGCCGCTGCGGCAAATGTGCTGCTTGAGGCGGCCGCGGCTTTCTGCCTGTGGCGCGGGCTGATAGAGGCTCGGGTAAAGGCGTCCCTGCCTCCGGGAGCGAGAGCCGCGGCGGCGCTCGCTGTCTGGCAAGCGGCCGTATATTTGCCGGTGGTGTTTGCGAGGGCGTGGATGCCCGCGCTTGCCGCGGTGCTGGTAGGAGCCGTCTTTGTATTCCGTGACTTGCACAGGCTCTCCGCAGAACTCGACTCGGCAGGGTATGTGCTCCTGCCTGCGGCCGGGCCGTCGGATAGGGGCGTCGTGATCGCGATAACCTCGGCTCTGGCCTTGGCCTGCACCTGCGGGCGCGTCTTCGGCGGCAGCTATGATATGAGGTGGAGCCCGGTGCCTTGCCCCGGCACAGCCGCGGCGGAGGCGGCCGCGGAACTCATTGAGCTGGGCTTTCCGGACTATGTCCTCAACGACCTGTCCCCCGCAGATCTGGCGGCCTGCGCCGGGGCAGACAGGGTGATAACGGAGACCGGCGGCGCGGTTTCCCGCAGCGCGCAGGAGCCGATGTTCACAGCCGTCGCCGTGCATCTGCCCGACGCGCGGGGCACATGGATGGTCATCCACCACTTTCTGTGGACGGGCAGCCCGGACTTTTTCGGAACGGAGGCCGTTGAACTGCGCTCGGTCTGCGATGTGCTGCCTCAGGTGTGGGAGAGCGCGGGGACTGTGAGCGGAAGAGTGCTGTACGACAGGGACGGGCAGACGTTTGCGGCGCCGTACTATTCAATCGGGGAGCGGAGTTACATATCAGACGGCCTGTTCGGTGAACAGGAGGAGACCGGCGTTTTCGCGGAGTTTTCCATGCCCGTGGGTGGGGAAAATCACAGGGGATATCTGGCGTATGCCGCGTTCGCACTGAAGGAGAGCTGCGCCATGTCCAGCGTCGTCAATTACACGCATCAGGGCGGCTTTCTCCAGTATCCTGCGGTTACGGCGGCGGAATATGCGATGGAGAACGGCTTTGCCGGCGGAGAGTCGTTTCATACGTCGCAGGATATATTCAGCTTTTATCTGCCGTCGTGAAATGCGCATGGAAAAAACGGCATGGCCACAGGCCATGCCGTTTTTGCGGTTTTTGTTGTGTTTTTCAGGCCCTGAGGCGCTCGGCGAAATCGGCCATGGCCTCGGATATCTTGATCTGCTGCGGGCAGACGGCCTCGCAGCTGCGGCAGCCGATGCAGGCGGAGGGCTGCTTGTCGGCAGGGACGGCCGCGAGCGCCATCGGGGCGATGAATCCGCCGCCGGTGAAGCTGTGCTCGTTGTAGAGCGCGAGCAGGCCGGGGATGTCGAGCCCCTGCGGGCAGTGGCTCACGCAGTAGTGGCAGGCGGTGCAGGGGAGAGTATGGCCGAGCATGTCGCCGGCCATCCTGAGCAGATTTTCCATCTCTGCATCGGTGAGAGGCTTGTCATCCTCGAATGTGGCGATATTGGCCTGCATCTGCGCCATGTCGGACATGCCGGAGAGCGTCACGACCACCTCGGGCATGCTCTGGAGGAAACGGAAAGCCCAGCCCGGAGCGGTCTCGTCGGGGCGCATGGCGCGGAGCGGCGCAAGCTCTTTCTCGCTCAGGCGGGCGAGGCGGCCGCCGCGCAGCGGCTCCATGACCCAGACGGGGATGCCGAGCTCGGAGAGCATCTTGACTTTTTCGGCGTCGTCCTGGAATGTCCAGTCTATATAGTTCAGCTGGAGCTGGCAGAACTCCATGTGCTCGCCGTAGGCGTCGAGGAAGCGCTTCAGCACGGGCACGGCGCCGTGACAGGAGAAGCCGAGGTGTTTTATGCGGCCGTTTTTCTTCTGCTCGAGCAGATAGTCGAGTATGCCGTACTTCGGGTCGAGGTAGGCGTCGATGTTCATCTCGCAGACGTTGTGGAAGAGATAGAAATCGAAATACTCGACGCCGCATTTCTTGAGCTGCTGCTCGAAGATCTCGGCGACTTTCGGCATGTTGGACAGGTCATAGCCGGGGAATTTGTCGGCCAGGTAGAACCTGTCGCGCGGATAGCGGCTCAGCGCGCGGCCGAGCACGAGTTCCGAACAGCCGTTGTGGTATCCCCAGGCGGTGTCGTAGTAGTTCACGCCGTGTTCCATGGCGTAGTCGACCATCGCGGCGGCGGCCGGCTCGTCTATGACGGAATCGTCGCCGTTCATAACAGGCAGGCGCATGCAGCCCATGCCGAGGGCGGAGAGCTTGAGCCCTTTGAAATCTTTATAAATCATATATCTGACCTCCTGATATGTTTTTTTACTTGCCGAAATAAGCCGCTATAGTGTCCATGCGCGGCTCCTGCGCCACATGGAACGGGCATCGCGACTCACAATGTGAGCATTTTATGCAGTCGGACGCATGTTTGGAGAGCTTTTCATAGTGGCCGCGGGCCATGTCGTCTCCGGCGACGGCGAGATCGTAGTACTTGTTGATAAGGCCTATATTGAGTCCCGCGGGGCATGGCTGGCAGTGGTTGCAGTAGACGCATATGCCCTCGGCGTTCTGCGGGGTGAACTCGCCGATGACGGAGTAGTCGCGCTCGCCGTCGCCAGAGTCGAGATAGGAGAGCACCTGCTCGAGATCGGCGCGGCTGCGCACTCCGGGCAGCACCGTGAGCACGGCGGGGCGGTCGAGCGCATACTGGATGCACTGTGTCCTGGTGAGCGCGCGGTGGAAGGGGGAAGTGCGCGCGTCGAGCAGCTGGCCGCCGCCGAAAGGCTTCATTACCGAGATGCCGACTCCGGCGGCCTCGCAGTCGCGGTAGAGCTGTGCGCGCTCAGTCGCGGCGCCTATGCCGTAGTCGCCGGTGGAGTAGTCGTATGCGGGGTTTATGCTGAACATCGCCATGTCGATGAGCCCGGTTTCGAGAAAACGGCGGAGTATGCTCGGGTCGTGGGTCGACAGGCCGAGATGGCGGATGACGCCGTCGGCTTTGAGCCCTTTCATGTAGTCCCAGAGCCCGCCGCGCATGACGCCGTCGAAGTCGCCGTCCTCGTCGATGCAGTGCACGAAGCCCATGTCGGTGTAGTCTGTGCCCAGCTGGCGCAGCTGAGAGGCAAAGCTGTTTTTCATCCTCCTGAGGTCGCGGGTCCAGCCGTAGGCGCCGCCGTCGTATACGGCGCCGAAATGCATCTGGACGCAGACCTGCTCACGCCGGCCGTCGATCGCGCGTGCGACCGCCGGATAGGCTGAGCCGTCGCCTGCGGCGAGGTCGAGGTAGTTTACCCCGCGGTCCAGAGCCATGCGCACGGTGGCCTCCGCCTCGGCCTGGCCGTTTTCATGTATGTAGCCCATGCCGAGCCCTATGACGCTGATCTGTTCTCCGCCGTGGGGCAGAGTCCTGTATATCATTTCAGACATGAATGACCTCCTGATCCGGTTTATCACCATAAAATATAAATCCTAAAGCTGACTTCATGTCAAGAGTTTTTTGCGAATAAAAGCCCGCATCTTTATAGGTGCGGGCTTTCGTCTATATGCTGAACACAGTGCGGCTCATCAGCATGGCGTCCTCCCAGGCCTCGCGCTCGGCGAGATACGACGAGTGATTTTTAAGAGCGCTGTATATCGCATGGTGAACGCTGACGCAGGCAAGGGTGCGGTTTGAGTCTTTCATCAAATTTAAGTGTATGTGCCAGCGATATCTGAGAATTTTTGCGCGGTAAAGCCTATATCCTTTTATCAGGAAAGGGTTGCGGCTGGCATTGACTATGATGTCGTGAAAACTGGTGTCGTTTATCGGATATGGCACGCGGCTGTCTCCGCTGCGCGACATGTCGTCTACTATCGCTTTCAGCTGCCGGAGCTCCTCGGGAGTTATGTATCGCGCGGCACAGGCGGCGGCCTGTCCCTCTATGGCATATCTGAGTTCTGAGATATAGTGATACTCAGCGGCATCAAGCGGCCTGACAATGGCGGGGCGGCCTTTTTCGCGCTTGGCCAGTCCATCACGCTCGAGCAGCTCGATAGCGCTGCGTATCGGCGTGCGGCTTATCTGCAGTTCCTTGGCTATGCTGGACTCATTGAGCGAACTCCCGGGCACAATCTCCATCGTCACGATATTGTCATAAAGGTATTTGTATACCAGATCGTTAATGGCCGCGAATGGATTGTCCGCAATCTGCTTTTGAAACTCTTCGGTAGTCAAAAAAAGCGCCTCCTTTTTGTGCAAATGTGCAATTTGCACTAGTTTAAGTTTTAACAAATAGATTTTTTGTTGAATCAGACGGAGAAATTCCGGCTCGCTGCATGCTTATAGGTACACTTCCAGCCAAAAACACCTCCAAGTGTTGCAAAAATGATACAGAGATATATGGTTAAAATGCACATGATGCATCGGCTTTGACACAATTGAATTATATAAATTACTATACAGATACATAAGAAAAAGTCAAGTATAAAATAAGTGAAAATTATAACACACTGCGGCTGAGGGAGAGGAGGCGATAAACGCCGCAGAGCAAAACCACAGCCCAATTTAATTAATAATGAGAGGAGAAGACACATGACAACCACTAAAAAAAGCGGATTTGCCAGTATGCTGGCCTCGGCCTCGCTCGGCGCTGTTATGTTCAGCAGTTATGTCGGCCCGGGCTTTGCATCCGGCACACAGACGGTCCAGTACTTTCTCACGAAAGGCTGGATAGGCGTTTTCCTCGGACTCATCGTCTGCGGAGCGCTGGCGCTGATAGTCAACCTGATGACGTTTGAGTTCAACAGGGTGTACCGGCCGCTTAACTACCGTGAACAAGCCGACCTGATATACCGCGGCAAGGCCCCAAGGCTCATAATAGGCACATTTGTCGATATACACGGCTTTCTGACTCCGATAGTTTCCGTCGCAGCTCAGATATCAGCATGCTCGCTTCTTCTCAACAACCTTTGGGGCCTGCCGATCCCCGTTGGAACTGTACTCTACTGTGCGGTCGTCATTGCGCTGGCGCTGTTCGGAGCGCATGTCGTGCGCGTCACGGGCTCGTTCCTCACATGCGCCATCCTTGCCGTCACTCTCTACATAGGGATCACCGGCATACCCAACGCCTGGGAGGGCTGCATGCAGTTCATCGCCGAGGGCAGCACCCCTGAGGACTATGGATTCTCCACGATAGATGCGTGGTACATCATGATAGTGTTCATGTCCAACTTCCTCTGCGGAGGCAATGCCTGCGTCAATGCGAGCCGCGGCGTCCTTGTCACCCGGAAAGATGTCATTTTCAGTTCTGTGACCAACATCTTCCTCTGCGTGGCCGCCACCATGGTCTACACCGTCGTGTTCGCAGCCGGCATGCCGGAGATAGCCAACGAGTCCCTGCCGACCCTGTGGGCCATTCAGAACCTCTGCGGCGGCGCGAGGGGCGCTCAGATAATCTATGCCGTACTCGCCATTGCTGCCATGCTGAGCACCGGCATCGCCCTCACTTTCGGCGTGGCCAACCGCTGGGACAAGACGCTCGAAAAGGTGTGGAAGAACAGCACCTCCTTCATGCGCCAGGCCAGTGTTGCCATTCTCATCATCCTCATCTGCACCGTCGGCTCCACATTCGGCATACTCAACATAGTCAAATACGGATTTACCTATCTCGCGAAGATCTCCTGGCCGGTGCTCTGCTGCCTGCCCTGCTTTACCATCCCCTGGAGGATAGCCAAGGACAAGAAGGAGGGCCTCATAGGTCCCGACGGATACTACATCCACGCCGACTCCCTCGAGAAGATCGCCGAGGAAGGCTGAGCATAAGAAATACTCACAATTTTCAATATAACTGGAGGTATTAAAATGGTCAAGTACGAAACTCCCGCCGTCTTTGAAAAACTCAAGCAGTTCGACACTCCGACTATCACCAACGCCGTCGGCTCCTATCCCAGCGATCCCAAATGCCTCGCCATATACAATGCCTGGAGGGGCAGGTGGTACACCGATCAGACCCTCAAGTGCATGTATCCGCAGCTCGGCCGCCGCATCGGCTATGTCGTAACCGCGGTCTACGGCCCCGTCGACCACGACGCAAAGAGCCGTTATTCTCTGTTCGATGTGCTCAAGGCCATCGAGAACTCCCCCAAGCCCGTCATCCTCGCCATCAAACAGGACTTCCCCGACGATCTCAAGGGCATCAACGGCCTCGCCGGCGGCATGATGATGTCGTCGTTCCGCTCCCTCGGCGTTGAGGGCGTCATGTCCGACGGCCCGTCCCGCGACCTCGACGAGGTGCGTGAGTTCGATATCCAGTACATGCTCACAGGCGTCACCCCCGGCCACGGCAACTTTGAGGTCCGCGCCATCAACGTTCCGGTGAACATCTGCGGCATGGACGTCATGCCGGGCGACGTCGTCCACATGGACGAGAACGGCGCCTGCAAATTCCCCGCCGACCGCGCGGACGAGGTCGCCGAGGCCTGCCAGAAGCTCTCCGACAGCGAGGGCGACAAGCAGCAGCGCATCCTCAAGGCCGAGACCGCCGAAGAGGTCATGAAGATCTTCTCCGGCTCGGCATACGGCGACTGACATGCATGAATGACACGGGGCCGGCTCTGCCGGCCCTTCACAGAAACGCTTTATAAGGAGGAAAACGGATAATGAAAGCTGTTATGGTCGACCAGAGATTTTTTAAAGACTACTCCATGGAGCAGGAGCTGTGCGCAAAGCACGGCATCGAGCTCGTGCTGACCGACGTCAAGGACGAGGCGGACTACATTGAGAAGTGCCGCGACGCCGACGCCATACTCATCGTCTATTCCCCCACGCCGAAGAGCGTTATAGATAAGCTGGAGAAGTGCAAGGTCATGGTGCGCTACGGCGTCGGCTATGATGTCATCGACGTCGAGGCCGCAACCGCAAAGGGCATCGCCGTCTGCAATATCCCCGACTACTGCGCCGAGGAAGTCGCGGCCCACACCGCCGCCCTCGCCCTCGACTGCCTGCGCAAGATCACCTACCTCAACAGCACCGTCCACAACGGAGAGTGGGTCGCCGGAGCGGGTTATCCCATACGCCGCCTGTCCAGCATGACCTACGGCATCTGCGGTTTCGGCAACATCGCCCGCACTGCCGCCAAGTTCATGAAGAACTTCGGCTTCAACATCATCGCCTACGACCCCTATGTCGGCGAGGAGGCCTTTGAGAAGCTCGGAGTCAAAAAAGTCGAGCTCGACGAGCTGTGCCGCGAGTCCGACCTCATCTCCGTCCACGTCCCGCTCAACAAGAGCACTTTCCACCTCATCGCGAAAGAGCAGTTTGCCATGATGAAGAAGGGCGTCATAATCATCAACACCGCCCGCGGCGGCCTCGTCTGCCAGGAGGACCTGCTCGACGCCATCGACGCCGGCATAGTCAAGGCCGCGGGCCTCGATGTGCTCGAGACCGAGCCCATCACCGACCCGAACGAGCGCATCCTCAAGTATGACAACGTCATCATCACCCCGCACTCCGCCGCACAGGGCGTGGAGGCGATAGGCGATCTGCGCCGCAAGGTCGTCGAAGTCGCGGCGGCCGTTCTCGAGGGCGAGCTGCCGTTCAACGTCGTCAACAAGAGAGACCTCCTCAAGTGAGAGCGGGGAGGCGGGAATATGCTCACAAAGAATAAAGTAGTTGATAAAATAGAGCACGGCGGCAAGGCCATAGGCGCTTTCTTCAACCTCGGCTGCACCGCCGCGGCGGAGATACTCGCCCAGGCCGGGCTCGACTTCATAGTCATCGACACTGAGCATGGTCCGTTCGACGTCGAGACCGCTTCCGAACTCATCACGGCCTGCGAGGTGCGCGGCATGACGCCGTTCGTCAGGGTAAAGGACTACAACCGCAACTCCGTCCTCAAAATGCTCGACGTCGGCGCGATGGGCCTGCTCATACCGTTCATAAAGACCGTCGACGAGGTGAAAGAGCTCGTGTGCTACGGCAAATACCGCCCTGTGGGCGACCGCGGCTGCGGCTTCGGGCGCAAGAGCGGCTACGGCATGGAGCCGCTGGTCGCGAGCGACATACGCGACTATTTCAAGTGGGCCAATGAGAACACGCTGCTCATCCCGCAGTGCGAGACGGTGGAGTGCCTCGAGAACATCGAGGAGATCTCGGCCGTCGAGGGCGTCGACGCCATATTCATAGGGCCGTTCGACCTGTCCGTCGCCATGGGCATACCGAAGCAGTTCGACGCGCCCGAGTTCATCGCCGCGATGGACCGCGTGCTCAAAGCCTGCAAGAAGAACGGCAAGCTGTGCTTCACGCTCGGCATGAACCCCGAAGATGCGAAGAAGAAACTCGACTGGGGCTTCGACGGAGTGCTCTCAGGCGACACGACGTTCCTCATTTCCGGAGTGAGCCAGTATCTGAGCGGCATACATTCGCTCGGATATTAAAGCCGGATATTTGGGCGGAGGCCGGAGTTTTCCGGCCTCCGCTTGCAGTTTTCCTGCGTATCAGTATAATGGAGGGAGACAGAATTGGAACTTAACATGATAGGCAAGACCGTTGTCGTCACAGGCGGGTCGACCGGCATAGGGTTCGAGGCGGCCAAGGAGTTCGCGCGCGAGGGCGCTAACGTCGTCATCTGCGGCAGGAGCGGGCAAAAACTTGCTTCCGCTGCTGCCGAGTTTGCTGCCGAGGGCATGGAAGCCGCGACCTTTGCGGGCGACATGAGCCGCATCGATGAGATATATGCCCTCGCCGACTACGCCGCCGGCCGGTTCGGAGGCATAGATGTCTGGCTCAACAACGCCGGCACGGGCATAAGCAAAAAGATGATGGAGTTCACCGTTGACGATATCGACACGCTGATCGACATAAACTTCAAGAGCGTCTACTGGGGCTGCCGCGCGGCGGCCGAGCGCATGATGGGGCGCGGAGGCGTGATACTCAACACCACGTCGTTTGCCGTGAAGATGCCGCTGCTCAACGGCGGGATATACGCCGCGTGCAAGTGCGCGGCCCAGAGCCTCACAAAGTCGTTCGCGGCCGAGCTCGCGCCGCACAACATCCGCGTCGTGTCGATAATCCCGGGCTTCATCGAGACGCCGCTCACGGCAAAAACGGTCGAGCAGCGCCGCGGCGAGCTCACGCGCAGCATACCCGCCGGGCGCCTGGGCAGGCCGGAGGACCTGGCAAAGACCATAGTGTTCCTCGCGTCTGAGGCGGCCGGCTATATAACCGGTGTCCCCGTTGAGATAAGCGGCGGGAAATACGCCGTCCAGGACCCCTGGAACGCCTGGATATAAAGATACGGAGGTTTGCAGTGAACAACTTTACTTATTCCATACCGACCAGGATACATTTCGGCCGCGGCCAGATCAGCCACCTGGCGGAGCTCGCAGAGAGCGGGAAAAAGGTCCTGGTGGTCTATGGCGGCGGCAGCATAAAGCGCACCGGGCTCTACGGCGAGGCCATGGCTCTGCTCCGCGGTGCGGGCCTGGAGGTGTTTGAGCTGTCAGGCGTTGAGCCCAACCCGCGCATAGGCACTGTGCGGCGCGGCGTGGAGCTCTGCCGCGCGGAGAACATAGACATGGTGCTCGCGGTCGGCGGCGGCAGTACGATAGACTGCGCCAAAGCCGTGGCCGCCGGGGCGAGATACCCGGGCGACGCCTGGGAGCTCGTGCTCGACAGCAGCCTTGTGAAAGACGCGCTGCCGATCTATTCCGTGCTCACGCTCGCCGCCACGGGCTCCGAGATGGACGGGATAGCCGTCATCTCCGATTTTGAAAAAAACGAGAAGCTCAGCCTCAAGAGCGAGCACATAAAGCCGAGGATGTCGGTGCTCGACCCGACGTATACGTTTTCCGTCTCAAAGCGGCAGACCGCCGCGGGCACAGCCGACATGATGAGCCATGTGCTCGAGAACTACTTTACGAATGTCGAGCACGCCGACGTGCAGGCCCGTTTTTGCGAGGGGCTGCTCAGGACGGTTGTTCAGTGGGGCCCTGTGGCCGTTGAGCAGCCAGAGAACTACGACGCCCGCGCCAACCTCATGTGGACTGGCAGCATGGCTATAAACGGGCTGCTCTCCAACGGCGCAGAGGTACCCTGGTGCGTCCACCCGATAGAGCACGAGCTGTCTGCGTTCTACGACATCACTCACGGCGAGGGTCTCGCCATACTCACGCCCCACTGGATGGACCATGTGCTGAGCGAAAAGACGGCGGCGAAGTTTGCGCAGTACGGCCGTGCCGTGTGGGATCTCGACGGAGATCAGAACGACATGGATATAGCGCGCGAGGCCGTGGCATGCACGAGGGCGTTTTTCCGCAGGCTCGGCCTGCCGTCCAAGCTGCGCGACGTCGGCATAGCGGACGGCTCGAACTTCGAGGCCATGGCCGCGAAGGCTGCCCCGCGCTGCGGCACGGCCTATGTCCCGCTAGGTAAGGACGATATCGTCTCAATATTCCGCGCCGCGTTTTGACCTCAAATAAAAAGCCCCGCTTCGGGTAGCTGCTCATAAAACAGGTTTTACGAAACAAGAATTATGGCAGTTGCCATGCAAGGGTTGCTGACAACAAGGGTATGCGCCTTAACGGGTGCATACCCTTTTGTTTTGTGTATGAGTAATAGCAAAAAGAATACGGCTTATCAAGGTTGAAATAAACGGGCTTCGCCCGACCTTGACAATCCGTATTCTTTTGCTTTTGGCAAGCAAGAGGGCAATGCCTAAAGTGGCATTGCCCTCAAAAACATGGTGGGATGAGGAACAGTATTATCCCTTCAACAATCATCGCTTTCAAAGGAAAAATACAGCCGTTTTCAACCTTTATTCGCACTCGAATTCTATTTTCTCAAATAGATATCCGGTAACACAACAGCAGTTTCCTCTGTGTCATCTTCACCTTTCCACGCAACGATAAAACGGATACTTGCA
>CAJFRI010000020.1:9657-30199 GCA_904419385.1 Candidatus Heteroscillospira lomanii | reverse complement strand
GCTACATCCTGCGCAAGCTCGAGTTCGATCCGGGCCCCCTGCTCATGGCGTTCATTCTTACCTCCCTGCTCGAGAGCAACATGCGCCAGGCACTCATGCTCTCCGGCGGCAGCTTCTCCATCTTCGTCACCCGTCCTATCTCTGCCTGCATCCTGGGCATCTTTGTCCTTGTCCTCGTTGGCAACATCGTGTCCATGATCCGCAGAAACAAGAAAAAACACGCTGCAAAGGCCGAGTGACTGTGAAACTTGATATTTTACCCGCCCTGTGCGGGTAAAATAAATATTACATTAGGAGGAACACTAATGAAAAAAGCACTGTCCCTTATCCTGGCCATGCTGATGCTGTTCTCTCTGGCAGCATGCGGCGGCACCACCGAGTCTGCGGCTCCTGAGAGCACCGCTCCCGAGAGCACTGCTCCCGAGTCTGAGGCTCCCGAGTCCGAGGCCCCCGAGGCTTCCGGCTGGCAGCCCGAGCAGTCCGTTGACCTGATCATCCCCTACAGCGCCGGCGGTTCTTCCGACCTGCTTGGCCGCGCCGTTGAGGCTGTCTGGAGCAAGTACTGCGATCAGCCCCTGGTCGTCACCAACGTCCCCGGCGGCGGCGGCGTCACCGGCTCCATGCAGGTCTCCGCTGCTGAGCCCGACGGCTACACCCTCTGCCTGGCTTACGGTTCCGGCTGCGACATGTCCATGCCCTATCTGCAGGAGCTGGATTACGACCCGTTCACCATGCTGACTCCTGTCTGCCGTCTGTCTGAGCACGTCGTCACCGTCGCCGTCCCGGCCGACTCCGAGTTCAACTCCATGGCCGACGTCGTCGCTTGGGCCGAGGAGAACCCCGACACCCCTGTCACCGCTTCCGTCTCCACCGCCAACGGCACCGTCCACCTCGTTTTCCTCGCTCTCCAGCAGGCCACCGGCCTCAACATGAACATAGTTCCTCATGACGGCACCGCCGGCTCCATCACAGACCTGCTGAGCGGCTCCTTCATGATCGGCGGCGGCCATCCCTCCGATGTCCTGCCCTATGTCCAGTCCGGCCAGCTCAAGCTCATCGGCGTCGCCACTCAGGAGCGCGAGCCCGTCTTCCCCGACGTCCCGACTCTGATCGAGCAGGGCATCGACTTCTGGGCTTACGGTTCCATCAAGGGCGTCGCTGTTCCCCCCGAGACTCCTGACGAGATCATCGCTTACTACGAGGAGCTCTTCCGCCAGATCTGCGAGGATGAGACCTTCCAGGAGACCATGGCTAACATGGGCCAGCCTGTCATGTATCAGGACACCGAGACCTTCACCCAGTACTTCGCCGACGCTAATGCGTTCTACAAGCAGCTGATCGAGGAGCTCGGCCTTGCTTACTACGAGCAGTAAGCTCTGACAACAGCTACATAAAAAAAGAAGCCGGCTCACGCCGGCTTCTTTTTTTGCGCGGACGTATCTTGATCAGTGCATCTGGATACAGCTCATCGGTCTCTCACGCCGGACTTGCCGATGAGGCGCGGCGCGCAGCTCACCTTGTCCCCCGTCCGCAGCTGATGAGATAGCCCACGCTCGCGGACACAAAATCGCGCAGCTGTGAGGCCAGAGCTTCCGCTCCGTCCGGCGTTTGAGGTATGAGCCGCATGAGCACCAGCAGCGCGAGCGACACCAGTCCCACAGAAGCAACTATTATCTCCTGGACCGCTGTACAGCCGCGTACAGCGGCTTTCGCGTCCGAAGTTATATTCCCAATCTCGATATCCCGCGCGCTATCCTGCCCTGTCTGGAAGCCTATACGCGCCGTCGGCTGCTCACTGTCGGATGAGCGGAGCTCATCTGTCTGCCGCGCGCCTGTGTCCGCGGCCGCAGATGAGGCGCCAAAACCCCCGCTAAGGAAATAGCCGAATATTGACGCCAGCGATGTGCGCACTATCACATCTATCGTACTGCCGCCTCCCGTGAACATGCCGACCGCCGACTGCAAAAACAGTACCGCGAGAAATATTATGAGCAGCCTGTCCGGCAGGCCTATGCGCATCATAAACCGACGCACTTATATCACCCCCATATATGGTATGATATTTGGCTATCATATGACAAAACGGCCCAAGATATCGAAATAATTTTTTATATTTTTTCACTTCCCACGTCTGACTTTTTAGGATATAATGCATACTAGCGTAAGTATGGTTTACGCTTTGATATATACAGAAAGAGGTGTTGAGATGCTTCAAATCGAAAATCTCACCTGGACAGCCCCTGAAGGCGGCCAGGTGCTCAACGGGGTCGACCTGGTCGTCCCTGATAACAAACTTGTCGTCATTACCGGCCCCAACGGCGGCGGCAAGACCACGCTCGCAAAGCTTATCGCCGGTCTCGAAAAACCCGACTCCGGCCGCATCATCCTCGACGGGCAGGACATAACCGAGCTCGACATCACCGAGCGCGCAAAGCTCGGCGTCAGCTATGCTTTCCAGCAGCCCGTGCGCTTCAAGGGGCTCACGGTCACTGATCTGCTCGAGCTCGCCGCCGGCAAAAAGCTCAGCCACACCGAGGCCTGCGACTACCTCGCGCGCGTCGGACTCTGCGCCAACGAGTATGTCGGCCGTGAGGTCAACGCGACCCTCTCCGGCGGAGAGATCAAGCGCATCGAGCTCGCCACCGTCATCGCCCGCCACACCCGCCTGTCGGTCTTTGACGAACCAGAGGCCGGCATAGATCTGTGGAGTTTTAATAACCTGATCGACGTTTTCCGCGATCTGCAGCAGTCTATAAACGGTTCGATGATAATAATATCTCATCAGGAGCGCATCCTCGCCATTGCCGACGAGATCGCCGTCATCTCCGGCGGCCGCGTGACCAAGCACGGTGCCGTAGCCGAGGTCATGCCCGAGCTCCTCAGCGGCAGCGCCGCCTGCAAATGCCCCAAAAAGGAGGTAAAGTACTGTGGAGAAAATTAACCTCAGCGAGATAACACAGGAGCTGCTCAAGACCGTCTCTGATTTCAACGGCGGATTCAAGCACGCTTTCAGCATAAGAGAAAACGGCTGCGGCGTCATGCGCCGCTCGACCGAGAACGTCACCATCGAGGACAAGCCCGACGCCCCGGGTCTCGTCATCCGTGTCAGAGCCGGCGCCAAAGGCGAGAAGGTCTCCATCCCCGCCTGCGTGACTCACGGCAACGTCGACGACATCGTCTACAACGATTTCTACATCGGAGAGGGCGCCGACGTGCGCATAATCGCCGGCTGCGGCGTGCATGTCTCCACCGGCGAGCCCGCCCGCCACAACGGGATACACCGCTTCTTTCTCGACAAAGGCGCCCACGTCGTCTATGAGGAGAAGCATATAGGCACCGGCAAGGGCCGCGGCGTACGCTCCATCGATCCGGTCACCGAGGTGTATCTCGGAGAGGATTCCTACCTCGAGATGGACTCTGTCCAGCTCGGCGGAGTCGATACCACCGTGCGTCAGACCAGCGGCGAGGTCGGCAAAAACGCCCACCTCACCATCCGCGAGCGCATACTCACCGAGGGCGAGCAGACCGCCAAAACCGATTTTGAGATAGAGATGAACGGCGAGGGCTCCAGCGTGAACCTCATCTCCCGCTCCGTCGCAAAGGACAGCTCCTATCAGGCCTACCGGTCAAAGATAGCCGGCAACGCACAGTGCTCCGGCCACTCCGAGTGCGACGCCATCATAGTCGGCGGAGGCCGGGTCGACGCCTCTCCGGAACTGGTGGCCAACCACGGCGACGCCGCGCTCATCCATGAGGCGGCCATAGGCAAGATCGCCGGAGAGCAGATCATCAAGCTGCGCACCCTCGGGCTCACCGAGGAAGAGGCGGAAAACCGCATCGTCTCCGGTTTCCTCAAGTAATCCCAGCTCGGAAATATAATAAATACGCACCGGATTCAAGGTCCGGTGCGTAAATTTTCGAAAGAGATGTGACATGCAATGGCAGAAGAAGTCTCGCAAAAAGGCCTGATGACCGAGGGCAGCATAGCGAAGATAATCATCACTTTCTCCATCCCGCTCATCCTCGGCAACCTGCTCCAGCAGCTCTACAACGCGGCCGACTCGGTCATAGTCAGCAACTTCAACGGCAGCAATGCGCTCGCGGCCGTGAGCTCCAGCTCCTCGCTCATAAGCCTGCTCATCGCGTTCAGCCAGGGCGCAGCAGTCGGCACGGGCGTCGTCGTGTCTCAGTATCTCGGCGCGCGCAACCGCAAGGGTGTGCACGACGCGGTGCACACCGCGGTGGCCATAGCCATGATACTCGGCGTTGTGCTCACGATAGGCGGCATTTTGCTCAGCCGTCCGCTCCTCGTGTGGATGGACACGCCGGCGGCAGTGCTCGACGACGCGGCTACATACCTGCGCATATTTTTCGGCGGAGTGTTCTTCAACGTGCTCTACAACATGTGCGCCGGCATCCTCAACTCCGCCGGCAACTCACGCCGATCGCTGTTCTATCTGTTCATCGCGTCCATGACGAACATAGCGCTCGACCTCATCCTTGTCGGCATATTCGACATGGGCGTCGCCGGAGCTGCCATAGCCACTGACATAAGCCAGTTCATGTCGAGCACGCTCGCGCTCCGCTTCCTAATGCGCTGCGGCGAAGACTACGGCGTCGACCTCAGGCAGCTGCGCCTGCGCAAAAGCATGGTCGCGAGAATAGTCAAGGTCGGCCTGCCGACCGGCTTCCAGAACATGATAATCTCATTTTCCAACGTGCTCGTGCAGTCCAGCGTCAACGCCTACGGCCCCGGCGCGATGGCCGGATTCGGCGCATACATGAAGATAGACGGCTTCAACATTCTCCCCGTCATGAGCTTCAGCATGGCCGCCACCACTTTCGTCGGCCAGAACTACGGCGCCGGAAAGCTCGACCGTGTCAAGCGCGGCGTGTGGGTCACGCTCGGGCTCGGCATGTGCTATACCCTGGCCACCGGGGCGCTGCTGCTCGTTTTCTCCGAGCCGATCATGCGCCTGTTCAACGACGACCCCACCGTTATCGGATACGGCCAGCTCACTATGCGCTACTTCTGCCCGTTCTATTTCCTGCTGAGCATACTGCACGGACTCGCCGGCGCAGTGCGCGGCACGGGCAAGAGCATCCCGCCAATGGTCGTGCTGCTCGCCTCGCTGTGCCTGTTCAGGATAGCATGGATAAAGCTCATCCTGCCGCTCATCCCCTCGCTGGGCAGCATATTCCTGCTCTACCCCGTGTCCTGGGCCTTCGGCGCCGTACTCATGGTGCTGTACGCCTGGAAGGGAAAATGGCTGGTGCAGCACTGAATACTGAAAAAACTGCCGCCCGCGGGCGGCAGTTTTTTTCTGTGCAAAATTTAGACTATCAATCCTCGCCAATGGCGTTGCCGGTGTAGAGCTGATAGTAGCGGCCTTTCTTCTCGATCAGCTGATCGTGCGTGCCGCGCTCTATGATGCGTCCGTGCTCGAGGACCATTATGCAGTCGGAGTTGCGGATCGTGCTCAGCCTGTGAGCGATGACAAAGGTCGTGCGGCCGTTCATCAGGTGATCCATGCCCTCCTGCACCAGGGCCTCTGTGCGGGTGTCTATCGAAGACGTGGCCTCGTCGAGGATGAGCACGGGCGGGTCGGCCACGGCCGCCCTGGCTATCGACAGGAGCTGGCGCTGTCCCTGGCTGAGATTCGCGCCGTCGCCGGTGAGAACGGTGTCGTATCCGTCGGGCAGACGTTTTATAAAGCCGTGCGCGTTGGCGAGCTTGGCCGCCGCCCTGCACTCCTCGTCCGTGGCGTCGAGGCGTCCATAGCGGATGTTGTCCATGACCGTGCCGGTGAACAGATGCGTATCCTGGAGCACCATGCCGAGGCTGCGGCGCAGGTCGGCCTTTTTGATGCGGTTGATATTCACGCCGTCATAGCGTATCTTGCCGTCCTGTATGTCGTAGAAGCGGTTGATGAGGTTCGTGATGGTCGTCTTGCCGGCGCCGGTGGAGCCGACGAAGGCGATCTTCTGTCCCGGTGTGGCATAGAGCTTGATGTCGTGCAGGACGGTCTTTTCCGCGGTGTATCCAAAGTCGACGCCGTCGAAAGTGATGTCGCCCCTGAGGGGGATGTACTTCACCTCGCCGCCCTTATCGTCGCGCCAGGCCCAATTTCCTGTGCGCTCCTTGACCTCGGTGAGCGTGCCGTCATCGTTCTCACGCACGTTGACGAGCGTGACAGTGCCGTTGTCGGCCTCGGGCTCCTCATCCATCATGCGGAACACGCGGTCGGCGCCCGCCATAGCCATGACGACGCTGTTTACCTGCTGGCTCATCTGAGTGACGGGCTGAGTGAAGTTTTTGTTGAGCGTGAGGAAAGACACCAGTGTGCCGAGAGTGAGTCCCCAATGTCCGCTCAGGCTCAGGATGGCGCCTATCGCGGCGCAGAGGACATAGCTGATATTGCCTATGTTCGCGCACACAGGCATGAGGATGTTGGCAAAGCTGTTGGCGTTGTTGGCGCTCTCGCGCAGCCGGCTGTTGAGCTCGCGGAAGCGCTCGACGCTCTTTTCCTCGTGGCAGAACACCTTGACGACCTTCTGCCCCTCCATCATCTCCTCGATGTAGCCGTTGAGGGCGCCGAGGTCTTTCTGCTGGTCGGCAAAGTAGCGCGAGGACAGCCCGCCTATCTTCGACGCGGCACACAGCATGACTCCGACCATGATGAGCGTGAGTATGGTGAGCGGCACGTCGAGGAACACCATGCTGAAGAAAGTGGCGATGAGAGTGACGCTGGAGTTTATCAGCTGCGGTATGCTCTGGCTGAGCAGCTGGCGCAGGGTGTCGACGTCGTTGGTGTAGACGGACATTATGTCGCCGTGGGCATGGGTGTCGAAATACTTTATCGGCAGCGACTCCATGTGCTCAAACAGCTGCACCCTGAGGTTGCGCATGGTGCCCTGGCTGATGGTGACCATTAGCCTGTTGTACCCGTAAGCGCAGACAATGCCTATCGCATAGGTCACGGCGAGCGAGGCGAGCGCCGAGGCAAGCCCGGAGAAATCGCCCGTGCCCTCGTTCAGGACGGGGACGATGTAGTCGTCCACAAGCGTGCGCATGAAGAGCGTCCCGCGCAGGGTCGCCGCCGCCGAGCAGATTATGCACACGAGCACGACGGCAAAATGCCACTTGTAGTTGCTCAGCATATATGACAGGACGCGCTTCATTATACGGCCGGGATGTTCGACCTTAACGCGCGGCCCTCTGTTTCTCATAGGTCCCGGCATCAGTTACCGCCCTCCTTTCCCTCGTCGAAATCTCCGCCGCCCTGGGTCTGGGTCTCGTAGATGTTGCGGTAGATCTCGTTGGTCTCGAGCAGCTTCTCATGCGTGTCGAACCCGCTGACCCCGCCGTCGTCGAGGACGAGTATCCTGTCGGCGTCCATGACGCTCGTGATGCGCTGGGCGATGATGAGCTTTGTGGTGCCGGGGATCTTGGTGGCAAAGGCCTCGCGTATCGAGGCATCAGTCGCGGTGTCGACGGCGCTGGTGGAGTCGTCGAGTATGAGTATCTTCGGTTCTTTCAGCAGGGCGCGTGCTATGCACAGGCGCTGTTTCTGTCCGCCGGACACGTTCGTGCCGCCCTGCTCTATCCATGTGTCATAGCCGTTGGGGAAGGCGTCGATAAACTCGTCGGCACAGGCCATTTTGCACACGGCCTTGCACTCTTCGAGCGTTGCGTCCTCCTTGCCCCAGCGGAGGTTGTCGAGTATCGTTCCGGAAAACAGCACGTTCTTCTGCAAAACGACTGCCACGGCGTCGCGCAGGGACTCGATGTCATACCTGCGCACGTCTATACCGCCCACGCGCACCTCGCCGGAATCAACGTCATAGAGACGGCTCACGAGGCTCACAAGGCTGGACTTGCCGCTGCCGGTGCCTCCGATGATGCCTATGGTCTCACCGGACTTGATATGCAGGTCGATGTCGTGCAGGGTCTCCTCTCCGTCGCCGTGGGCATAGGAGAAGCTGACATGGTCAAAGTCAATGCTGCCGTCAGGGATGTCCATAATCGGATCATCCGGCTCGGTGAGGTCTGGCTTTTCGTTGAGGACCTCGGATATGCGCCGCTCGCTCGCAGCACTCATCGTTATCATGACGAACACCATTGACAGCATCATCAGCGACATGAGCACTCCCATTACATAGGAGAACATGCTCGTGAGGTTGCCGGTGGTCATCCCTCCGACGGAGATCATGTTGGCGCCGAACCAGGACAGGGCGATTATGCAGCCGTAGACGACGAACATCATGACCGGGCTGTTGAGGGCGAGGATGCCCTCCGCCTTGGTAAACAGGCGGCGCAGCTCCTCGGCCGCGTGACGGAATTTCTCATCCTCGTGTTCCTCGCGGACGTAGGCCTTGACGACCCTTATGCCCGATACGTTCTCCTGTACGCTGGCGTTCAGCGCGTCATAGCGGCGGAACACCTGTTCGAACAGCTTGAACGTCCGGCTCATTATGAAAACCAGGGCGCAGCCCAGGATAACGAGCGCCACGAGGAATATCATGCTCAGCTCCGCATTTATCACGAAGCACATCACCATGCTGCACACCAGCATCAGCGGCGCGCGGACGGCTATGCGCAGCGACATCTGAAATGCCATCTGCATGTTCGTGACATCGGTGGTCATGCGGGTGACGAGTCCGGCAGTGCTGAACTTGTCGATATTCGAGAACGAAAATGTCTGTATGTTGTCATACATGGCGCTGCGCAGGTTCGCAGCGAATCCCGACGACGCGCCGGCGGCAAATTTACCGGCAAGCGCTCCGCATACCAGGCTGAGGAATGCAAGCACCAGCATGATGGCGCCGTTTTTGTATATGCCCATCATGTCTCCCGCCTGAACACTGTCGATTATGCTTGCAGTTATGAATGGTATGAGCACTTCTAGCAAGACCTCAAGGGCCGTGAATGTCGGTGTCAGCACCGTCTCCAGCTTATAGCCCCTGGCGTATTTGAAAAGATGGCGCTTCACTGCTCTCGCCCTCCTTCTGTTTTGATACAGGCAAATGCCATTGTTTTTTCACCTCACTTGAGAATATAGCATTTTCTATTTTACACTTTTTTTCTTGAAAGTTAATTCAAAATATGTTATTGTTAATAAAAATATTTAATTAATAAGAGAGGGGCTTAAAGTATTGAATACGTTCCAGCTGAGCTGTTTCCTCGCCGTTGCCGACACGCTGAGCTTCGCGCGCGCCGCAGAGCGCCTGAACATCACCCAGCCCGCCGTCACGCACCAGATACGCTCGCTCGAGACCGAGCTCGGCGCCAAGCTGTTCAAGCGGACCACGCGCTCCGTGTCGCTCACATACGAGGGGTCGATATTCATGTCTGACGCGCGCAGCATGCTGGCCATCGCCGACAGAGCCATGAAGCGCTTCAGCGACCCGAGCGTGTCCGAAATACTTCCGCTCCACATAGGCTGTCACAGCTTTCTCCTGTTCTTCCTGCTGAGCGACGTGCTCCAGCGACTGGCCGAGGAGTATCCAAACATTTCCCCACGCCTGCGCACCATCACGCCCTCTTATCCCGCCGCCATGCTGGATGACGGCGACCTGGACATCGTCATCGGTTTCCGGGACGTGCCCCACCGGCGTGATAGCACGAGTTATATTGAGCTCATGACCGTGCCGCTCGTGTGCGTCTGCCATGTTGACAACTGCCTGGCCAAAAAGGACTCTGTCGGCATCAGCGACCTGGCCGGCCATAAGCTCATACTCAGTGACCCAATACGCGTACTGCCGGACGTGCGCAAACTGAACCACGAGCTTGTCGCCGGACGGCCGGTTTCGGAAGTCTATTTCAGCGGCTCTCCTGAGGCGACCGCCGTGCTTGCCGCCGCCGGCTATGGTGTCGGCGTCATGCCGGAACTGCTGCTGCCTCCGGTCCCGACTATAACCTGTGTGCCGTTTGAGGATACGGACCCGCTCTCTTTCGGCATATTCTGCCGCCAGCCAAGCGAGGAGCCCGTACGCAGCTTTATCCGCCTGATGCGTGACGAGTGCGCATCTCTGAGTTCGAAATAGCCGTTTCATGTTGGCAAAGGGCCGAAAACATGCTATACTGTGAAAAAGTTTTCCGCAGTCTCAGAAAAATAATCTGCCGGAGGTTTATATGGACACAAAGGCATTGGAATACATCCTTGAAATAGCCCGCTGCCGCAGCGTGACCAGGGCCGCGCGCTCGCTCGGCATATCACAGTCGGCCCTCAGCCAGATCCTGCTGCGCGTTGAGCGCGAGATAGGCACTCCGCTGTTCGTGCGCCAAAAGCGCGCGCTCAAGCTCACCGAGGCCGGCGAGCTCTACGTGGAGGCGGCGGAGAGCATCATCGACGCGAAAAACCGCTTTCTGGCCGAGCTGCGCGACCTCACAGCGGAGCACCGCATCCGGGTCGGCGTCACATCCCACTGGGGCATGGACATGATGCTCGAGATCCTGCCGGAGTTTCACGAGCGCTTTCCCGACGCGCCCATAGAGCTCATACAGCGCAACTACTCCTCGCTCAGCGAGGAGTTCCGCCAGTACCGAATCGACATCGCCGTCACGACGTTTGACATAAGGAACCCCCTCCCGCAGCACGGCGAACTGCTCCGCGACGAGGAGATGAAGCTGTGCGTCAACAAGTCGCACCCGTTCAGCATAGCGCACGCCGGCGACAGCGAGATACCCGAGCATCTCCTGCGCTCCGAGCTGCGCGACACAAGCTTTATCCGCTCGGCCTCCGGTTCCACATTTCGCGCGACCGAGGACGCCCTGCTCGAGCGCATAGGCTTCCTGCCGCGCACGTTCTGCGAGGTGACCGATTACATCACGTTCATCAACCTCGTCGACGACAATCGAGGATTTGCCTTCATCTCCTCCGACTATGCAGACCTGAGCCGCAACTCGCGCTTCTGGAGCCTGTCGCCCAGGCTTTTCCGCAAAAACGCCCTGCTCATCCGCCCGGGCCTCGATCTCGGCGAAGAAGAGCGCTACATCATCAACAGGATAAAAAATTACGTCTTCAACATAGGCGGCAAGTAACACGCTACGCAGATGAGCGGCTGGGGAAAACCCCAGCCGCTTTTGTCATGCCGCAGCCTTGAGCATCGTGTCTATGCTTATGCCGTAGCCGCGGGTCGGGTCCGACACCAGAACATGGGTCACGGCGCCGACGAGCTTGCCGTCCTGTATGATAGGCGAGCCGCTCATCCCCTGGACTATGCCGCCCGTCTCTTTCAGGAGCCGCTCGTCAGTCACTCTGATCTGCATGCTCTTGCCGTCCGGCGCGTTTTTTACCACGCGCTCGATCTCGATCTCAAACTCCTCCACATCGCTGCCGCTGATGTTCGAGTATATGGTCGCTTTGCCCGGCTTTATCTCGGCGTCGGAGGCCGTCTCCAGCGGCTCCCCGCCGGGGAACGAGCTCATCACGCCGAATATGCCGAACGGGGTGTTCGCGTCTATGCGGCCGACGCTGTCCTCCGAGCTGAACATGCCCTGCAGCTCTCCGGGCGCGCCCGCACGCCCGGGCACGATATCGACTATCACCGACGGCGAAACGCTGCCGCTCTCAGAGGGGAGCAGCGCTCCGCTGTCGGCGTCGTTCACTCCGTGCCCCAGTGCGCCGTACTCTCCGCTCACGGGGTCGTAGTAAGTCACCGTGCCTATGCCGGAAGCGCCGTCGCGCAGCCAGAGGCCCAGCTGCCAGCTGCCGTCTTTTGACTTTGCGGGCTCTATCTCGAGCGTCATGCTCTGCTCGGCGCGCAGGACCTCAAGCTCGACCGCGCCGCCGTCCAGCGCCGCCATGGCTTTGGAGAAGTCCTCCCCGCAGCTCACTTCCCTGCCGTCGACGGCGACTATGCAGTCGCCCGCGCGCAGCCCCGCCTCCTCGGCCGGCGAGACCTTTCCATCGGCGGTGTCGACCTCGGTCAGGCGCGACACGACGACCCCGCCGGCGCTCAGTTCGAGCCCCACGGTCATACCGCCCGGCACGAGCTCCTGCGCCCACGCCGAGCCGGACAGTCCCGGCACGCACATGAGCGCAGCGGCAAAAAACAATGTTATCGAACATTTTTTCATCTTCTCACCCATCTCCTTTCCGTCGCCCGACGGTTTAAGTATGGCCGGGGCGGCGCAGAATAACGATTGCAATTTTTATCTCGTTTGCCTTTTGCCGCAGCGCCGCATATTATGGAGCGAATGAAAATTTTGCCGCCATGTGCGGCGGAAAGGCGTGGGGATATATGACAACTCTGCAATACGGCTCTACCGGGCCGTCTGTGGCTCTGCTCCAGCTCGCTTTAAAGCGCGCTGGCTTCTACGGCGGCGAGACCGACGGCATTTTCGGACGGGCGACCGAAGCGTCCGTGCGCGAATTTCAAAAATCAAGGGGCCTGAAGCCCGACGGGATATCCGGAGCGCGCACGCACAGGGCGCTCATGCCGTGGTACCTGGGCTATGTGATACATACGGCCGTGCGCGGGGATACTATTTATAAAATAGCCGCGCAGCACGGCAGTTCCGTACGCGCCATAGAGACGGCAAACCCGCAGCTAGACCCGCTCGACCTGCGCATAGGCCAGTCCGTGGTCGTGCCGCTCAATTTTGACGTAGTCCCCGACAGCATCCCATACTCCAGCGCGCTTGTCGGCTACTGCGCACGCGGGCTCGCGGCGCGCTATCCGTTCCTCGCGCTCGACGAGTTCGGGCGCAGCACGCTCGGCCGTCCGCTGTACAGCCTCACATTCGGCACAGGAGATGCGCGCTCGCTTTTTGCCGCGGCGTTTCACGCAAACGAATGGATAACGACGCCGGTACTGCTCAAATACGTCGAGGAGCTCTCCAAAGCCTATGCCTCCGGCTCGGAGATCTGCGGCGTGTCTGCGCGCGAGCTTTTTGAAAAATGCTCGGTCTGTTTTGCCCCGTGCGTGAACCCGGACGGAGTCGACCTCGTCACCGGAGAGCTGAAGAGCGGCTCATATTACCGCTCGGCGAAAGCGCTCGCCGAAAATTATCCCGATATCCCGTTCCCCTCGGGCTGGAAAGCCAACATTCTCGGCGTCGACCTCAATCTCCAGTTCCCCGCCGACTGGGAGCGCGCGCGGGAGATAAAGTTCTCACAGGGCTATGTTTCCCCGGGCCCGCGCGATTATGTCGGCATGGCGCCGCTCAGCGCAAAAGAGAGCCGCGCGGTCTATACTCTCACCAACCGGCTCGACCCCGCGCTGATCCTCGCCTATCACACGCAGGGCGGAGTCATATATTGGCAGTATCTGGATTTTGAGCCCGCCGGTTCGCGCGATATCGGCGATACCCTCGCCGCCGCGAGCGGCTATGTGCTCGAGAGCACTCCTTATGCCTCCAGCTTTGCCGGGTACAAGGACTGGTTCATCTCGGAGTATGACCGCCCGGGCTATACGATAGAGGCCGGGCGCGGCGAGAACCCGCTGCCGCTGACGCAGTTTTCCGAGATATACGCCGACAACCGCTGCCTGCTCACCTCCGCGGCCGCCGCAGCCGCGGGTATTGACAGATAGAGCACAGTGCTGTATAATAGCATTACTAATTAGTAATACTAAGTATTGGGGCAAAAATGGACGGAAAATACATAAAACAATTTAAGAAAGGCTCGCTCGAGATGATGCTCCTCTGCCTGATAGGCCGCCGCGAGACCTATGGATATGAGATCATCACCGAGCTCAACCGCAGCGCGGCCGTGCTCGGCGCCGCCAGGGAGGGCACGGTCTATCCCATACTCTACCGGCTCCAGTCCGCCGGACTGATACAGTGCCGCATCGGGCCGTCAGCGGCGAACGGCGGCGAGAAAAAATACTATTCGCTCACAGACAGCGGCCGTGCTGCGCTCGCAGAGCTCATCGAGTTCTGGGCGAAATACCGCGACTGCGTCGACGGGTGCATTGCAGAATACGAGACGGCAAAGGAGCAAAAATGAGAGAACAGTACATGAGACAGGTTGAAAAAGTGCTCGACCTTCCGCGCAGGGCAAAAAAGGAGGTTCTGCGCGATCTGGGCGAAGTTTTTGACTCCGCGCTCGAGCACGGAGAGAGCGAGGCCGATGTCATCGCCCGGCTCGGTTCCCCGCAGGAGTTTGCCGCCGCGGCCCGTGAGCAGCTCGAGCCGAAAAACAGGTCCCGGCTCGGATGGGCAGTCTCCGGAGCGCTTGCCGTGGTTGCCGCCGCCGTGCTCGCGGCATACATCTCGGCCCCCAAGCCGCCCGAGGATGCGATAGGCTGGGCCGCCGGTTCCACCGACATCGCGGTCGCTGGGGCGCTCCCCAATCTGGCGCCGGTCATCGGCATAGTCCTCGCCGCAGCCGCCGTTGCAAACGCGGTGCGCCTGATAAGGAGGCGCGGCAGATGAAAAAACTCATTGTCCTGCTGGCCGCGCTGCTCATCCTGCCCGCCTGTTCGGCGGCTGAACCCGAGGCCGTCGAGACGCCGGCCGTGACTATCTACTCCGAACCCGCCTGGTTCGACAACGACTACACCGCCGGGCTCCCCGTCCCGCCCGGAGAGGCATCCTGGGCCGCGCTCGACGAGACGAACGGCCTGTTCGCCGTGAGTTTCGACGGCGTGGACGACTCAGAGTTCGACAGCTATATGCAGGAACTCGACAGTGCAGGCTTCGACCTGCTCGCCGACACTTCAGGCGATGTTGATGGGCAGGATTATACGTTTATAGGCGGCGTGTACTACGACGGCGAGCGCTATGTCTCGATAAGCCGGATCCCCGACACGCTCGCCGTGTCGGTATCATTTTACGACGATCTGCTGGAATAAAAAACAGGCATGGCCGGCGCCATGCCTGTTTTTTTATTTTTCAAAAGAGGCTCATCTGGCTGGTGTCGGGCATGTCGCCGAACGCGCCTATGGCCTTGAGCTGTTCAATGTGGCTCTGGCTGACCTTGGGGCAGGCGGCCTGCACCTCCTCGACGGATATGAAGCGCCTGCCGCTCTCGCGGCACTTCATCAGGTCGAAAGCCGCGGTCTCGCCCAGGCCGGATATGGCCACGAACGGCGGGCGCAGGCTGTTGCCGACCACGCGGAACTTCGTCGCGTCGGACTCGTAGAGGTCTATGGGCACGAAAGAAAACCCGCGCTTGTAAAACTCATAACAGGCCTCAAGCGTGGTGTAGAGGTCCTGCTCCTTTGCGGTCGCGTCGGGGTTGCCCTTGATCTCGGCTATTTTCTTGCGCACCGTGTCTATGCCGCGGGTCATTATCGAGGCGTCGAAGCCGTCTTTCTGGCTGCGGCGGTAAAAATAAGCGGCGTAGAACGCGAGCGGCTCGTGCACTTTGAACCACGCGATGCGGAAAGCCATCATTACATAGGCCACGGCGTGGGCCTTCGGGAAGAGATAGGCTATGGTGCGGCAGGACTTTATGTACCAGTCGGGCACGCCGAGGCGCACCATCTCCTCCTCATAGCCCTCCTTGAAGCCGTTTTTCTTCACGCGCCCCTTTCGCACATCCTCCATGATGGCGAAGGCCATCTTCTCGTCCATGCCCTTGCCTATGAGGTAGAGCATTATATCGTCGCGGCAGCCTATGGTCTGGTTGATGTCGGCGGTGCCGGAGAGGATGAGGTCCTTGGCGTTGCCGAGCCACACATCGGTGCCGTGCGAGAAGCCGGACAGGCGCACCAGCGTGTCGAAGCCCTTGGGCTGGGTGTCGACAAGCATCTGCCGCGTGAACGACGTGCCGAACTCCGGTATGCCTATGGTGCCGGTCTTGCCTATGATGGGGTCGTCGTTCGTGAGGCCGAGCGGCTCGGCCGAGCGGAATATGCGCATGGTCTCCGGGTCGTCGAGCGGGATCTTCTTCGCGTCGACGCCGGTCAGGTCCTCGAGCATCCTTATCATGGTCGGGTCATCATGGCCGAGCATGTCGAGCTTGAGGAGGTTGTCCTCCATGCTGTGATACTCGAAATGGGTCGTGATTATGTCGGTGTCCTTGTCGTCGGCCGGGTGCTGCACCGGGCAGAAATCCGTGACGTCCATGTTCTGCGGGATGATGACGAGCCCGCCGGGGTGCTGACCCGTCGTGCGCTTGACGCCGACGCAGCCGGCGGCGAGGCGGTTCTCCTCCGCTTTCGTCACTGTGATCCCGCGCTCGGCAAGATACTTTTTCACATAGCCGTAGGCGGTTTTTTCCGCGAGCGTGCCTATGGTTCCGGCGCGGAAGACGTGGTCACGGCCGAAGAGCTCTTCAGTGTACTTGTGGGCGTTGGCCTGGTATTCGCCGGAAAAGTTGAGGTCAATATCCGGCACCTTGTCGCCGGCGAAACCGAGGAAGGTCTCGAACGGGATGTCAAAGCCGTCTTTCTGATACTTCGCGCCGCAGACCGGGCAGGTCTTGTCGGGCATGTCCGCGCCGCAGCCGTAGCCCTTGCCGGACTCAAAGTCGGCGTGCTTGCAGTTGGGGCAGCGGTAGTGCGCCGGCAGGGAGTTGACCTCCGTGATGCCGGACATAAAAGCCACCAGCGAGGAGCCGACGCTGCCTCGCGACCCGACGAGGTACCCGTGAGCCAGCGAGTCTGCCACGAGCTTCTGGGCGCTCATATATATGACGTCGTAATTCCGGCTGAGAATATCGTGCAGCTCGGTCTCGACGCGCTTTGACACTATCTCAGGCGGGTTGTCGCCGTAAAGCTCCCTCATGCGCCCGTAGACGAGGTTTTTCAGGTCCTCGACCGAGTTTTTGACCTCGGGCGGGAAGAGCTTCTTGCGCGGGAGTATGTCGAACTTCTCCACCTCGTCGGCGATGGCGTTCGGCACTGTGACGACGACCTCGCGGCTCTTCTCCTCGCCGAGATAGGCAAACTCCTCGAGCATCTCCCTCGTCGTCTTGAAATATATGGGCAGTTCCTTGTCGGCGTCGGAGAATTTTTTGGCCGCGAGGAGTATGCGCCTGTATATCTCGTCCTCCGGGTCGAGGAAGTGCACGTCGCCGGTCGCGGCGACCGGCTTGCCGAGCTCCGCGCCGAGAGCGACTATCCGCCGGTTGAGGTCGCGCAGGCCCTCGTCGTCGGGCACCCTGCCCTCAGCCACCAGGAAGCGGTTGTTGCAAATCGGCTGTATCTCCAGATAGTCGTAAAACGAGGCTATGCGGCGCTGATAGCGGCGGCTGCCGCGCCGCAGCACCGACTCGAACACCTCGCCCGCCTCGCAGGCGGAGCCTATGATGAGGCCCTCGCGGTGCTGCATTATGAGGCTCTTCGGCATGATCGGGAAACGGTTGAAGTGCTCCAGATGGCTCTTGCTGATGAGCTCATAGAGGTTTTTGAGCCCCGTCTTGTTTTTGACCAGCAGGATTATGTGCTTTGCGTGCACCCGGCCGCCCTGCTCGTTGCGCATGGCGCGGGTGACGCGCTCAATGTCGCCTACGGTCTTTGCCCCGCGCTTTTCCAGCATGGGGATGAATTTCTCCATCATGCGCGCGACGACGGCGGCGTCGTCCGACGCGCGGTGGTGCCTGAACTCGGGCAGGCCGAGCCTGTTCGAGACTATGTCGAGCTTATAGCGTTTGAGATCCGGCAGCAGGCAGCGCGCGAGCGGCAGGGTGTCTATTATCACGGGGTCGAACTCTATGCCGCAGCGCTCGGCGCACTCGGCCATGAAGCCTGTGTCGAAGTCGGCGTTGTGCGCGGCAACGGGGCGGCCGCCCACGAAGTCGACAAAAGCGCGCAGGGCCTGCGCCTCGTCCGGAGCGTCGAACACGTCGCGGTCGGTTATGCCGGTGAGCTCGGTTATCTCGGGCGGGATGGGCTTGCCCGGGTTCACAAAAGTCTGGAACTGCTCGGCGACGCGCCCGCCGCGGAACACGACCGCGCCTATCTCCGTCATGCGCTCGGTGCTCTGGTCGAGCCCTGTGGTCTCTATGTCGAAAGCCACGAACTCATCGCGCAGGCCGCGCGGGCAGTCGCGGCTGACCACGGGGTGCTCGTCCACATCGTTTATGTAGTATCCCTCAACGCCGTAGATTATCTTGATATCGTTCTTGTCCGAGGCGTGCCACGCCTCGGGGAATGCCTGGGCGACGCCGTGGTCGGTTATGGCGACTGCCTTGTGCCCCCAGGCCGCCGCCCGCGCCACGACCGCGCCGGGATCCGCCAGCGCATCCAGCGCCGAGTAGCGCGTGTGCATGTGCAGCTCGACGCGCTTGTCGCCGCCGGCATCGTCCTTTCGCACCGGTTTTTTGCTCAAAACGATATTTTTCGGGTCGATAACTATGTCCTCGACGTACCTGTCGAACACTACCATGCCCTCAACGGCGACATAGAGGCCTTTTTTGATCTTTTCTATGATGCTTTTGTCGGTTTTGGCGCGGAAAAACTTCGTCACGCGCATGGAACCTGTGTTGTCAGTCATGTCGAACTGCAGCACGGCGCTGCCCGACTTGCCGACCTCACGGCTCTCCACCGCGAACACCTCGCCGCGCACTATGACGGCGCCGCTCTCGCGGTTTATCTCCGACATGCTCACCGGGCGTCCGTTTATCATTTTGCCGAACAGCACGTCGCCCGACACCTCGGCCGGCTGCTTTTTCGCCGGCTTTTTCTTTTCCGGCGCGGCGGGTTTCGGCGCCGCGTGCGCGCTCTCGGCGTGCAGCGCGACGACGCCCATGCCGAACTCGCGGGCTATGCAGTTTTCGATCTCGCGTTTTTCCGCCGGTGCGGGCGCGCGGGCGAAACTCGCCTTGACGTCCATGTAGAGGCGCTCGCGGTTTATGCGCACATCGAGCACCTCGGCCTTATCCAGCCCGCCGCAGAGCCCCGAAAGGCCCTCGCAGCAGGGAAACATCTCCAAAAGTCTTACTTTCTCGTTTTCCATCTGTCAGTTCTCGCTCTCGATCAGTTCCGCGAGAGCAGCGGCCAGCCGGTCGCCCGGCACCTTGTCCACTATCTCGCCTTTCTTGAAGATCAGCCCGCAGTCCCTGCCGCCGGCTATGCCGTAGTCGGCTTCGCGGGCCTCGCCCGGGCCGTTCACGACGCAGCCCATGACGGCGACGGTTATGTCGCGCTTGCAGCCGGCCAGGCGGCGCTGCACCTCGTTCGCCGTGGCGATGAGGTCTATTTCCGTCCGCCCGCAGGTCGGGCAGGAGACGAATTTCACCCCGGTGCGCCGCTCTCCGACGGCCTTGAGTATGGCTATGCCTGCGTGTATCTCCTCCACGGGGTCGGCCGTGAGCGACACGCGTATCGTGTCGCCTATGCCCTCGAGCAGCAGCGCGCCTATGCCGGCGGCGGACTGCACCGTGCCCATAAAGCTCGTCCCCGCCTCGGTCACGCCGAGGTGGAGCGGATATGTAAACCGCTCGGAGGCCAGCCGGTATGCCGCGACGGTGAGCGGCACGTCCGACGCCTTGAGCGACAGGCATATGTCGTCAAAACCGCAGTCTGTGAGCATATCGATGTGGCGCCGGGCGCTCTCGACCATGGCTTCCGGGGTCGGGTGGCCGTATTTCCCAAGCAGGTCGCGCTCAAGGCTGCCCGCGTTGACGCCAATGCGTATTGGCACGCCCCGCTCGCGGCAGGCGCGGGCAACGGCGGCGACATTCTCTCTCCCGCCTATGTTGCCGGGGTTTATCCTTATCTTGGCGCAGCCGGCAGCGGCGGCGGCAATGGCCAGCCGGTAGTCGAAATGGATGTCGGCCACGACGGGTATCCCGGCACGCGGGACTATCTCCCGCAGGGCCTCGGCCGCCTCGGCCGTCGGCACGGCGAGGCGCACTATGTCGCACCCCGCGTCGCGCAGTTTGGCGATCTGCTCGACGGTCGCGCGCGCATCCTCCGTCTTTGTATTCGTCATCGACTGCACCGTTACCGGCGCGCCTCCGCCGACCGGCACCCCGCCGACGTTTATCTGTCTCGTTATCTTTCTATCCACTGATTATCCTCGCTATGTCGTTATACATTACAACCACCATGAGCCCCATGAGCAGGATGAGCCCGGCGGCATTGACGTAGCCCACATATTTGGGGTCGAGCTTGCGGCGCGTGAAGCGCTCGATTATCCAGGTGAGGACGAGGAACATGATCTGTCCGCCGTCGAGCCCCGGGATGGGCAGCAGGTTCATCACAGCGAGGTTCACCGCGATGAGCGCGCCAATATACAGCACGTTCTGCACTCCGACAGCAACGCTCGGCGCCTGGGAGCCGACGGTCTGCATCATGTCGACTATGCCGACGACGCCCGCCATGTCGCTCATGGCCGCGCCGCCCGTCACGAGGTCGACGAGCCCTATGCGCACGAGGCGCACAAAGTCGAGCGCCTGATACCACGAGTATTTGAGGAAGGCCAGCGGCCCGCTCTCCGTCGACTGCATGTAAAACCCGTAAAGCATGACTTTTTCGCCGTCCTGCTCATACTCGGCGGGCGTCATCTCGTAGTCCTCGAATTCCACCTTCTCGCCGTCGCGTATCACGGTGATGTCCATGAGATCGCTGCCGCCGTTGCGCGCGAGATAGGTCGACACGTCGCCCGTGAAGTAGATGCGCTCGCCGTTTATCCTGTAAAACC
>CAJFRI010000020.1:0-9637 GCA_904419385.1 Candidatus Heteroscillospira lomanii | reverse complement strand
CCTCGTAGGGGCAGCCGTCCAGAAATCCGGTTATCACCGGGGAGGCAAAGCTCTCGACCCCGATGAACGTGACCATTATGAGCACGATTCCGAGCAGGAAATTCATCACGGCTCCGGCGGCTAGTATCACAAAGCGCTTCGGACGGCTCTTGTTCTGGAAGGAGCGCTCGTCATCCGACTCGCCCTCCTCGCCCTCCATGGCGCAGTATCCGCCGAGGGGCAGCACGCGCAGGGCATAGAGAGTCTCACCCTTCTGCTTTTTCCAGATGGCGGGGCCCATGCCTATGGAGAACTCGTTCACCCGGACACCGCAGGCCTTGGCGGCAATAAAGTGCCCGAACTCGTGTATGGCGATGAACACGCCGAAAATTATGATCGCCAGGATAAGATACATCAGAACGCCTCTTCAACATGGATTCGAGCCGCCCTGTCCGCCGCCAAAACGGCTTCCAGGCCGGCGTCGTCGGTGTAATATATGCTGCTCAGAGCTGAATCAACACAGCCGTATATCTCATTGTACCCGATCTCGCCGCGCAGGAACTTGTGCACGGCGACCTCATTCGCCGCGTTGAGTATGGCCGGGGCGGTGCCGCCGCGTCGGGCGGCCTCCATCGCGAGCGCGAGGCACGGGGTCTGCTCGAGGTCCGGCTCGCGGAAAGTGAGCGAGCCGTAGTCGGAGAGCTTCAGCCTCCTGCCGGACGGGGCGCGACGCTCCGGATATGTGAGCGCATACTGTATCGGCAGCGCCATGTCGGGCACGCCGAGCTGGGCGATGACCGCGCCGTCGATAAACTCGACCGCCGAGTGCACCACGCTCTCCGGGTGTATGACGACCCGGATGTCATCCGGGCCCACGGCAAACAGATGCATGGCCTCGATAAACTCGAGGCCCTTGTTCATCATCGTCGCGCTGTCGACGCTGATCTTTGCGCCCATGCTCCAGTTGGGATGGCGCACGGCCATCTCTGGCGTCACCGCGCGGGTCTGCTCGCGCGTCCAGCCTAGGAATGGGCCGCCCGACGCCGTGAGCATCACCGAGCGCAGCTCCCCGCGCTTTCCGGCGAGGCACTGGAATATGGCCGAGTGCTCCGAGTCGACGGGGATTATCTCCGCGCCGCAGCGGGCGGCCTCCTCCATGACGAGCCTGCCCGCGCACACGAGCGTCTCCTTGTTGGCGAGCCCTATGCGCTTGTGCGCGCGTATGGCGGCTATGGTCGGCTGCAGGCCGACCGAGCCGGACACCGCCGTGATGACGCACCCGGCGCTCTCCTCGGTCGCGGCGGCGATGAGGCCGTCCATGCCGGAGAGCACCTCGGTGCCCGTATCGGACAGACGCTGCCGCAGCTCGCCCGCCGCGTCCTCGCTGAACACGGCGGCGATGCGCGGGCCGAGCCTGCGCGCCTGCTCCTCCAGAAGATCGATATTCGAATAGGCCGCGATGGCCGAGACTTTTATCCCCAGGCGCTGCGCCACGGCAACGCTCTGACGCCCGACGCTGCCCGTCGAGCCGAGGACTGATATAGTATTTACCATGATCTTATCTGAAATACGCCGGCACGAGCGTCACGAGCAGCTCCGACAGCGCGGCGACGAACACCATGCCGTCGAACCTGTCGAGGATACCGCCGTGTCCGGGTATTATCTTTCCGTAGTCTTTGATGCCGCTCAGGCGCTTTATCGCGGAGAAGCTGAGGTCTCCGAACTGGCAGGCGAGGCTGCCGAGCAGCCCGTAGGCCGCGAGCACCTGGAAGCGGACGGTGTATCCGAGCGCGCGGAACACCAGGCCGGCTATCAGCAGCACGGCGATAGTCGCAAGAAACCCTCCGGCCGAGCCCTCAATGGTCTTGTGCGGGCTGAGCACCGGCGCGAGCTTATGCCTGCCGAGATAGACCCCGGCGAAGTAGGCTCCGGTGTCGCTGGCAAATGCGATGAGGAACGGCAGCACAACAAAAGCCCTGCCCATGGTGCCGAGGCGCACTATGCCCGTGAGGAAATACGGTATCGCAAAGCCGGCGAGCACTCCGGCCGCGACGAGGTCAAAGCTGAGAGGCTTTCCGCCTCTGAACGAAACCATCAGCTCGGCGAACATGTAGACCATCACGCAGAAAAACAGCGCATAGCTCCACACTCCGCCGGGAGAGAGCGACTCGCTTATCGGTATGAGCGCCGCCATGGCGCCGCACACCGCCGGCATGCGCACAGGCGCATCCGGCCGCACGCAGCGGAAAAACTCCCACGCGGCTATGGCGCACAGAGCGCCCATCAGAAGGCCAAGCACCCACAGCGGCAGCAGAAGCACCACGACCGCCAGCAATGGCACGCAGACGACCCCAACGATTATCCTTGTTTTCATCTCGTTTCCTCCCTGCCGCCCGCACCGTGGCGGGCCGTTCGTTTGTCTATATCCCGCCGAACCTGCGGGTGCGCCGGTCAAATTCATCTATGGCCGCGTCGAGATCCGCAGTCGTGAAATCCGGCCAGAGCATATCGGTGAAATAGAGCTCGGCATACGCAGCCTGCCAGAGCAGGAAATTGCTCAGGCGCTTCTCGCCTCCCGGGCGGATGATGAGGTCCGGGTCGGGGATTCCGGATGAATAGAGCTTTGAGGAAAAGCCCTCCTCGCCGCCGGCAAAGCCGTCCTCCGCCCAGCCGCGCGCCGCGCGCATTATCTCGTCCCTGCCGCCGTAGTTCACGCAGACGTTCACCTGGCAGCCCTCAAAATGCGTGCTTATCTCGTCCGTGCGCGCTATCAGAGCGCGCAGCTCTTCGGAAAGTACGCTCACATCGCCGAAAAACTTCATCTTCACCCTGTCGCGCTCCATCTGCCCGATGGCCTCGCGCAGGTATTTGTCCAGCAGGCGCATTATGGCGTCGACCTCTTCTTTAGGACGCTTCCAGTTCTCGGTGGAAAACGCGTACACCGTGAGGTATTTCACGCCTATGTCCTTGCAGTATGTCGCTATGCGGCGGAAAGTCTCGGCCCCGGCGGCGTGTCCCGCCGTGCGCGGGAGCGAGCGTTTTTTCGCCCAGCGGCCGTTCCCGTCCATGATGATGGCGATGTGATCCGGCACCGGGCGCGGCTCTGCCTGTTTCTTTTTTGGGAAAAACATATCTGACCCTCATTAGACTGCAATCCAGAGTGGATGGTTCCCCTCTGGATTGCAATTTTTTCAGATGGAGAACAGCTCCTTCTCCTTCTTTGCGGTGATATTGTCGACCTCTTTTATATACTCGTCGGTGAGCTGCTGGATGTCCTTCTCCATGTTCTTCATGTCGTCCTCGGTTATCTCGGACTTTTTCTTCATGGCCTTGAACTTGTCCATGGCATCGCGGCGGATGTTGCGCACGGCGACCTTGCCCTCCTCACCGTATTTGCGCACCAGCTTGACGAGCTCTTTTCTGCGCTCCTCGGTGAGCTGCGGGAAGCTCAGGCGGATGACGCGGCCGTCGTTCGTCGGGGTGATGCCGAGCTCGGAGGCGAGGATGGCTTTTTCGATGCCCTTGAGGGCCGAGCTGTCCCACGGCTGGATGGCGAGTGTCCTCGGGTCGGGCGTGGAGATGGAGGCGATCTGCTGGATGGGGGTCGGCGTGCCGTAGTAATCGACGGTGACCTGGTTGAGCACGGCGGCGTTGGCCTTGCCGGCGCGGACGGAGTCGAACTGCTCCTCGATGACCTCGATGGTCTTTTTCATGCGCTTTTCAAAATCGTTGTAGTCATCTTTGTAATTCATCCTGGTTCCTCCTTAACTTTGAACGATGGTGCCTATCCGCTCGCCCATGACGGCGCGGACTATGTTCTCAGGGTCTTTCAGCGCGAATACCAGCACTGGTATGTGGTTGTCCATTGCCATGGAAGTCGCCGTGGAGTCCATAACGGCGAGGTGCTTTGCGAGCACTTCGTCATAGGTGATGGTGTCGTAGCGCACGGCGCCGGGATCTTTCAGCGGGTCGGCACTGTACACGCCGTCGACGTTTTTCGCAAGGAGTATCGCGTCGGCGTTGACCTCGGCCGCCTTGAGCACGGCGGCGGTGTCGGTGGAGAAAAAGGGCGACCCGGTGCCGCAGCCGAAGATCACCACCCTCCCCTTGCTGAGATGCCTGATAGCACGCAGGCGGATATACGGCTCAGCGACCGCGCGGATCTCAATGGCCGTCTGCACTCGCACCTCGACGCCGAGGCGCTCGAGCACGTCGGCCAGAGCCAGGCAGTTCATAACGGTGGCCATCATGCCCATATGGTCGGCCCTCGTGCGCTCTATCCTGCCGGCGCCGTCTTTGATGCCGCGCCAGAAATTGCCTCCGCCGACGACTATGCCGACCTCAACCCCGAGCTCGACACATTTTTTGACGGCTGCGCACACGCTCTCGACGATATCGAAATCGAAACCGCGTCTCTTGCTTCCGGCGAGGGCCTCGCCGCTGATCTTGAGCAGTACTCGCTTGTATGCGGGTTTTGCTGCGTCCATCGTCTCTTCTCCTTTCGACCGGTTGATTACTTTATTTTAATATATTTTCGCGCATTTTAAAAGAGCAAAATTTCCTCTCACGGAGATTTTGCCGTTTTAACACCTGTAAAAATTCAGCTTACAGTATAGCAGAAAGTTCCACGCTTGGAAAGGTCTTTCACATCAGACGCCATCCGGCGATTTACACAAAAATTTGCCGTCACCTGTTTGCGACCCGTTTCATGTCCGGCACCGGCTATAATTTGTCCCATGGAGATCATATATGTTGACAGCCTGTTTTTCCTCAACTTCATAATAGACTACCTGCTGCTCGTGCTCAGCTTCAAGCTCTGCGGCGAGCCTATACGGAGGCTGCGCTGCGTGCTCGGGGCGGCGCTTGGCGCGCTCTACGCCGTGCTGTGCTTTCTGCCGGGGTTCGGGGTGCTGAATTCCGCTCCGGGCAAGGTGCTGCTCTGGGGGCTCATCTCGTTTTCGTCGTTTTTCGGCTGCGGAAGGGCGCTGCGGTGTGCACTCGGCTTTCTCGCGGTCTCGGCGGCGTTCGGCGGCGGAGTGTGGGCGGCTTCGATGCTGGCCGGCGGCGGATATCCCTACGCGGGCGCGATAAGGCTCGACCTGCGCACGCTGGTGTTCGCCTTCGCCGCGTGCTACGCCGTGCTCTCGCTCGCATTCCCGAGGAGGCTCGCCGCCCGGCATGAGACGGCGCGCCTCTCGATATGCCTCAGAGAACGCACGGTGTCGCTCACGGCCCTGCGCGACACGGGCAACGGCCTGCGCGAGGGGGCGAGCGGCAGGCGCGTCATCATCGCGGGCATAGCCGATCTCGCCCCGCTCTTCACCGCCGGGGAGGCCGCAGCGCTCTCCTATCCGGACGGCGCGGCGGCGCTCATGGCACTCTCGAAAATAGACGGCGCTCCGCGCTTTGTGCCCGTGAGCTACCGCGCCGTCGGCGTGAGCTCCGCTCTGCTGCCGGCGTTCACGCCCGACTCGCTGCTCATCGACGGGGAGAGAGACAGCGGCTGCGTCGTCGCCGTCTCCCCAGGCGGCGTCTCCGGCGACGGATACCGTGCGCTCATGTGAATGATTTTAAAGGAGGTAATGGATATGTTCAAAAAATTCAGCCCGCTTTTCTGGCGCATGCGCCTGGCCGCCATGCGGCTGCTCGCCCGTCTCGGCCTGCCGGTGCAGTCTGTATTCTACGTCGGCGGGAGCGACGACCTGCCGCCTCCACTCTCGCGCGAGGACGAGGAAAAGGCCCTGCGCGCGCTCGAGGCCGGCGACATGGGTGCAAGGCAGCTGCTCATAGAACACAACCTGCGCCTCGTCGTCTACATCGCGCGCCGCTTTGAGAACACCGGCGTCGGGCTCGAGGACCTGATCTCCATCGGGACCATAGGACTTATCAAAGCCATAGGCACTTTCAAGCCATCGAAGAACATAAAGCTCGCGACCTACGCCTCGCGCTGCATAGAAAACGAGATACTGATGCATCTGCGCAAGGTGAGCTCGCAGCGCTCGGAAGTGTCGTTCGACGAGCCGCTCAACACCGACTGGGACGGCAACGAACTCCTGCTCTCGGATATACTCGGCACCGACGGCGAGGAAGTCTGCCGCCCGCTCGAGGACGACGCCGACAGGCTGGCCCTCATGGAGGCCGTCAGCCGCCTGTCCGAGCGCGAGCAGTCGATAATCCTCATGCGCTTCGGCCTCAAAGGCGGCGCCGAGTACACGCAGAAGCAGGTGGCCGACCGTCTCGGCATCTCGCAGTCATATATCAGCCGGCTTGAAAAACGCATAATCCGCCGGCTGCACCGCGATCTCGCGCGGCATTTTCTCATGTGATATGCGTTATGTAAACTGATCTCGCCGCCCATTTCACCGCCCTGTCGTGTTTGAGCTTGACGTTTCTGACAAAAAGAGCTAAAATAGTGCCAACGTTTCAAAGAGAAAGGTCGTGGCGCTAATGGGCCTGTTCCCGACAGTGGTTTGCAGAAAATGCAAGAGGAAATACTCCGCATCCCTCAAACAATGCCCGCACTGCGGCGCCGTGCGTGAAGTTCAGTCGTCGAGAGCGGCCGCTCCGAGCGACAGCGTTCAGAAAGGCACGGCAGCGGCAGCCAGAAAAGCCGACAGCAACATGTGGCAGCTCGCGTTTGGGCTCATCCTGCTCGCCGCCGTCATGCTGTCAGTCATCGTCCTGATAACCACCGGGCTAAACGACCGCGAATCAGCCGCCGGGCCTGGAAATTCGGCAAGCCTCATCTCCGCTCCCATCGAGTCGCCCGCTGCGGTCACGCCAACCCCGGCGGCACCCACGCCGTCGCCGACTCCCGCGGTGCAGCCCACGTCGATCTCCGTGTTCTATAACACAACTCCAATAGACCCGTCGACCGGCTTTGCCCACATCATAGGCACGCCTCTGCAGCTCACCGCAACGGCTTATCCGCTCGACGCGAACCTCACGATCACCTGGGCGAGTTCCGACGAGAGCGTGTTCACCGTCGACCAGACCGGTCTTGTCACCGGCGTCAGTGAGGGCAGCGCAACTCTCATCGTCTCCTGCGGCGACCTGTCCGCCGAGTTCCCCGTTTGGATCAGAGAATCGTGGTAATATGATCTTATAATAAAAAGACCGCTGAAAAAGCGGTCTTTTTATGCCGCAAACAACTGAGGATTTCAGGGAGGTTATATGGGAAAAAAGAGTGGATTCAACCTCTGGGCGTTCTTCAGGGCGACTTTCGTGCTGAGTGCGTTCACCTTTGGCGGAGGCTATGTCATAGTCCCGCTGATGAAGAAAAAGTTTTGTGACGAATACGGCTGGATCACGGAAGACGAGACGCTGGAGCTCGTGGCCATAGGGCAGTCGTCGCCCGGCGCCATCGCCATAAATGCATCCGTGCTGCTCGGCTGGCGCTTCAAAGGCCTGGCCGGCGCGCTCGTCGGCGCGCTCGGCACCGCCCTGCCTCCGCTCATCATCCTGTCCGTCATGTTCTATATCTACGACTTCGTGCGCAGCAACACCTATGTCGCCGCTATGCTGCGCGGCATGCAGTCCGGTATCGCCGCCGTCATAATCGACGCCGTGTGGGATATGGCAAAAGGCTACTTCAAGAACCCGATAAAGGTGCCTTCCATAGTCGTCATGGCCATCGCATTCTGCGCCACATGGGTGTTCGGAATCAACGTGGCCTACATCATCATCGTCGCCGGAGCAGCCGGGGCCGTCGCCGCTATAGCCACCAAGAACAGAAAGGAGGGGCAGCTGTGATCTACCTGCAACTGTTTCTCAGCTTCCTGTATATAGGCGTGTTCACCATCGGCGGAGGCTATGCTTCCCTGCCGCTCATCAACCAGCAGATAGTGATCGACAACGGCTGGCTCACCGCCTCGGAGTTCACCGATCTCATCACGATATCCCAGATCACTCCCGGCCCCATCGCGATAAATGCCGCGACATTTGTCGGGACCAAGGTCGCCGGCCTGCCCGGAGCCCTGTGCGCCACGCTCGGCTTCATGGTCCCGCCCTTCATCATCGTCACGATCTTCTTCTTCATCTATAAGAAGTACAGCAAGGTGTCGGTCATGCAGGGCATAATGAGCGGCCTGCGGCCCGCCGTCGTCGCGCTCATCGCCGCCGCCGGCCTCGATATACTCGTGACGGCTTTCTGGGGCGATGGCATCGCCATCACACTCGCAAACCTCGACCTGCTTTCCGTCGTACTCACGGCCGCCGCGCTCGCGGCACTCAAGAAATTCAAAGTCGACCAGATCATCGTCATCTTCGGCTGCGGCATAGTCTATGCGCTCGCTGAGTTCGTGCAGAGGCTGGTATAAAATTTTTCCGAAAAAATTTTAGAAAAGTGTTGACAAGGGGTATTCTTTAGTGTAGAATATCCCTTGCTGATACGAAAGAACAGCACGGACGATTGGCGCAGCTGGTAGCGCATCCGCTTGACGTGCGGGAGGTCACAAGTTCGAGTCTTGTATCGTCCACCATATGAGCAGAGAACTGCGGTTCTCTGCTTTTTCTTTATATTGCATGAAAATATTGATAAATCAGAACTTTTCTCAAATTATCGTTATTTATCCAACTAACATAAAACAACACACTTTGACACTGAAAGTCACGCTAATGTTGTCAGCTTGTTGTCAAAATATAAAACATATGCTATTCTTTTTATGTTAAGATAAGTAAACTGGAGGTGGTAGTTTGAAATTAAAACACCGAGAGAATTATTCTTCATCATCCACCAAGTATCCTAATCCTCCTATTTTTCTCTCAATTCTTGAAAGTGAATATCAACAAGAAAAAGTTATCGCCGATCGTATCGATAATAAATCGATCGCTCTCGTAACAATTATACTAGCGTTAATTACCGTATATATCCCACTAATTAAGTACAAAGAACTCATTAAAATATTCTTTTCTTGCGACAATTGTCTGCTATTTGCATTCTGTCTTCTCTTTACATTTGTTGGCGCATTTGCACTTTGTCTAGCCATATATACAGTAGTCAAGCTTGTTAGTATCTATCGTCCCCAAAACTATTCCGCTGTTAATATTGAAGCATTAGACAACAATGAACTTTTGGCTGTTGCTCCTGCTACGCGCTTTCAAATGGAGTTGATATCACATTATAAAGAAATAATTTTATCAAATTCGAAAGTTAATTCCGATAAAGCCCATGTTCTTCAGAAGCAAGCTAAAAATACAATTTTAGTTTTCTTACTTTTTTCCATCTATGCAATAGGTACTCAAATATGTATTGGTATTTATGACTTTAATTAAAATATGAGGTGATTACATGTCAAAGGATAAAAGTAAAAGCGGCTCGTCAACCGACACGACAAAAACTTCTTCTCCATCATCTGCAGAAGATTTCGCAGAAATGCGTCCGTCCAACACAATACCAGGTCGAATTGTAACTCATTCTGCCATAGGATTCAAAACTCCAAATAACGGTAGCAAAAAAATATCTCGTCACGAAAATGTACTACATCATAAAGATGATTAACTGTATCCCACGATTTCCACCTCACACATGCTAAACTTGTAAACTTATCCTAGCACGCCGAGCCTGTCGAGCGTGGTCATAACGCGGCAGTAGGTCTCGTCGACCTGTATCTCGTCGCCGCCGACGCCTTTGAGCGCCCCGCGCTCGATCAGCTTCTCT
>CAJFRI010000019.1 GCA_904419385.1 Candidatus Heteroscillospira lomanii | reverse complement strand
GTTTGTATCCTCGCCATCCTTGTTCACGTTATCGGTCAGGACAATGGACGAAGTCTCGTCGACGGTGAGAGAGGCGGGCACGTTGGGGATATCGCTGCCCAGCAGGGACGCCGTGGCGGCCACGCCGAGATAGATGTCGAGGTTGTTAAATGACTCTTCAAAGATGCTTCCAACGCTGCCTGTAAACGGCACGACCGTCTGCGCGCCCGCGGCGGCGTTCAGCTCCGCACCCAGCAGGTTCCAGCCACCGATGACCGGCCAGCTGTCCGGGAACTGGATCTCCACATCGCTCTTGGCGTTGCCGGTGACACGCAGCAGGGCCTGCATTGGGTTGCTGCTCACGCCGCCGAACACGCCGAGGCTCAGCGCGTTGTCCATCTTGATAAAGTTCATGCTCACGGAGGGCAGCCCGGCCTTCAGCCAGATCTCACCGTTGAAGCTGCCGCCTGTGTAGCTTATATTGTCATTGGTTATGGTCTGGGCGCCCAGATACACGCCGACCCCAACCTCCTCGATAACCTTCAGATTCCCCAGCGCCTTGATCTTGATGTCGCGTCCCACCAGCTCGATCTGGCTGGGGCCGATGGTGGCGTCGGCGGTGCCGGTGAGGAGGTTGATTATCTCCGTATCCACCGTGCCGCGCAGGAGGATGGGCGGTATGGCATACCAGTCGCCGTTGATGGTCGTCGCCAGGTTGTAGATGCCGGCTCCGCCGCCCTTGAGCTTGGCCAGCGGCGCGGGCGGCGTGATGGGGATGCCGACTTTGGAATCCACATTGAAGTAGATGTCGTCAGGCATCAGCTCACCGTTGTCCATGCGGCTGAAATTCAGCACCGCCTGAGCTTTGAAGAGGCTGAACACGTCAAGCTCCGCGTTGAAATCGAAGGTATTGTTGTCGTTAAAGGTGTTGATGTCGCCGCTGACGCTGCCGAGCTCCAGGCCCGCCAGCTCTGTCTTCTGGATATTGCCGGTGGCTTCCACGCCGAAAATCGTGAACTGGCTGCCGTTATAGCCGTAGGCCAGGCGCGTCATGTCCAGGGCGCTGTTGGCGAAGAAGAAGTGGTTGAACGACAGCTTGCCGCTGAACTCCAGGCTGCCGTCGCGCTTGATTATGCCGCTTTCCAGAGCCACTTTGGTGTTGGGGATGTCCACGTAGGGCACGGCGGAGTTGTTGGAGGGCGTCATGGTCATTTTGATGCCGTCTTTGGTGATTTCCAGCTTCAGATTATTCGCTTCGTTGCTAGTGTCACTGGCCTGGTAGAACTTGAAGCTGGGCGCATTTAGGTTGACATACCCGTCTACGCTGATAGTGCCGTTCTTGTTCACAATCAGCGCCCAGTTGCTCGCCTCATAGCCTGTCCACGTTGCCGTCACCGTCGGGCTCAGGGCCGCCACGCCGTTTATGAATCTGTAGCCCGCGCCGTCATCAGTCTCCTCAAACGTGCCGCGGAGCACCGCCACGGCGTTGTCGGGCACCTCGCTCTCGCCCAGGACAGGCTCCACCCTCACGGTGTCTCCCTCGTACCAGATGGCGAGGCGGTCGGCATCGGCGGAGACGTTCACATCGTCGCGGTCGCTGGGCCGTGTCGGCATAGTGTCCATATTCACCAGGTTGCGGTAGCCGTACAGCAGGGATGCCATGTCGCTGTCGTAAACAGTCACTCCATCACCAGACTTGTATCCCAGCATGGTAGCCTCGGACACGGTGGTGACCACGCACTCCCCGGATGTATTCCCCGGAGAGTAGGAGACGTAGCTGGGCAGGTTCAGGCTGCGGCCCCTTTTATCTCTCTGGTCGTAAATCGGGTCGTCGACGCCGAGATTCTCATTCCTGTCCGGATAGCCCGCTATGCCTTTGGGATTTTCTTCAGACGTCTCATAGCTATATCCGGTGTCTTGATAATAGAAATTCGAGGTGGCGATAAACGGGCTGGCCCATGCGTAGCCGGAGGTGTAAATCTCCGTGATCCCGCCATAGTCGCTGTTGTCATAGGTGCTGGTCATCCCCAGCCCCCGGCTGATGTTGGTGGCGGTGTGGATCCTGCCATAATTATAATAGTTGTCGTCATAAGTATAGCTGCTGAGCATGACGGAGACGGGGGCCTCCTGGTTCTGATAGGTCTCATGGCCCATGTTGGGGAAGCCCTCGAAGGTGGTGCGCACCCTTGCCGTGGCGCCCACCTGGTCGAGCTCGCCACCAAGGTCGAACGTCACAGAGTCGCTGTCATACTCGAACTCGCCCTTTATCAGCACGCCCCAGTTGTTTTTGCCATCGGCATTATAGTTGATGTACTGCCCGGTCCTGCCGGTGGCCGCGCCGGAATCCAGCGGCACCAGCGTAATTTCGGCCTCATAGGTGATTTCCACATCCCCCGGCGTCTGGTAGTGGTCGTTGCCGAAGTGGTATATAAGCCAGATCGTGCCCTGGCCATATCTCTGCTCAAGTCTGGTGACGTTCATCTCCCGCTCTTCCTGGTCAGGGTACTGGATGGTAAAGCGCATCTCCTGTACGCCCTGACCCCAGCCGACGACCTCGTCGCTGGTCCACAGCAGCATTCCGTGGCCGTAGTCGCGCTCGATCATGAAGCGCAGGGAGCTGTTCTCGAGATATATGAAGTCATTGTCGGCATATGTGTCTGCGGAAAGGTCAAGATAGTCCATAGCTCCTATATATGCCAGAGCGCTTGCAGGCATCAGTGACAGCGCCAGACACAGACAGACAACAAGCGCCACCAGCCGTTTTTTCAAGTCTTTCATGGTTCTCCTCCTTTCGGTTGGTCTCTGCTCAGGCCGGGCTATAGCCGGGCTGCTACTTTTATTATGTTCCCTGTTCAGGCACGCCGGTGCGACGCATGGCCGCAGACCCCCACAAGGGAGTCAGGCGCCTGCCGGTAATGTACACAGGAGCCGCAGTCGATGCACCGCGTCCCGTCGGCCGCCTCGCCGTAGGCACAGGCGTCCTCGATGGTCAGCATCACCCTTTCCCCCTCCGGAGTATATACAGGGTGTTCCATCAGGTCTGGGTACTCTTCCAAAAACATTTTTGTCCTCTCGTCGTAACGGAGGGTAAGCTCCAGTACCGCCCCCTCCACTTCATAGCGCCTTATCTCCGCCATGCCGCCTCCTTTCTTTCATTCCAGAGCTGATCAGCCCCATTTATTACAGTGATTGTATCACATGAAAGCGGATTTGAAATCACTCATTTGATATGGCAAAACGGGTAATGGCGATGATATGAAACTGCCGGAAAAGGCAAAAGCCCTTTCCGGCAATTATGCTGTACCGCTCTTTGTCACAGGAGCATGAACTGCTTTAGTTCCTGACGATGACTTATGTGGAGCTTTTCCAGCGCAGTGGAAATGTAGCGTTTTACTGTGTTCAGAGAGATATGCATATGGTCGGCGATCTCTTGATTTGTCCACCCCCTGGCAGCCAGCATGGACGCCGTGAACTCAGTGGTGGTCAGGTCATCGGCAACGTTGTGTCCGGTCACGGGGTTGTGAACCCTGCGCCAGCCGTAAGAAAAGCGGTAGGTTATATCTATGATGCGCTTGAAATCCTCCGGCCACTCAGCCTTGATAATGGACTCCAGCATCCCGCCCAGCAGTCCGTGATGCTCTCCAAAACCCTCGATGAGATCATCAGGCCTGGCGATTTCCCATGCGGATAGCAGATGCACCTTTGCCTGCTCTGTCTGTTTCAGGCACATGTAGTCCATCACCGCCACAAGATGCAGATAGATTGCCGGTATGGGATAATCCGCGCCTCCCATAGTCAGCACCCCCTCCACTATTCCGGCGCTGGGGCCGTATTCCCCTTTAAGGTAGAGATAGTGCGCCTGGACATACAGGGCAAATGCCCGCAAGCCCGTGGGCAGCATCGGCAGGAAGTCCAGCGTATCGGCGGGCATCCCCTCCGGCAGCGGCAGATGCAGAAGAACCGCCCCGGCCGCCGCGACAAAGGCTGACGCCGCCTGAAATTGCTTTGACTGCTGCCCGGCGGCGGTAAGGGCGGCGTTCAGTTCGCCCAAAGCGAATTGGGCTCGCCGTATTTCTCCGACCGAAAGGTTGGCATAGGCATAAATCAGGCAGGCAGAGAGCCGCGCGCCCATGTCTTGACTGGTGAGGTAAGGCTCGGCTTCCTTTGCAGCCGCTGCCGGCTTGCCGCTGAAATAGTGGTATTCTGCAGTGGCGATATCCCGCTTGGTGCCTGCCGGCATGGCCTCAACCGCCGCCAAACACCGTCCGGGCTTAAAAGCCGTGTTCATCAGCGGCATGAGATTTGTGTGGTCGAGCATGACGGCGGCTGAAGCCGGCTCCTCATCGCGTTTGCGAAGAATGCGCGGATCCCTGGGCTTCTCGGCGTCAGCGGGAATGGTCCAGAATTTCCCGAGTTTCCGTGCGCCGGGGATGCGCCCCTGCATACAGAATTGCTGCACCATCCGAGGTGAAAGACTCCATTTTTCCGCGGTCTCCCGCACGGTGAGATATTCCATCATCCGCCCTCCAAAACCGACTTATTTGTCTCCCATTATATTCGCATATGCGCGTAGTTGCAAGAAAAACAGAAGCAGCTCCGGATTATGCAATATTCCCGGAAATGGATTTTAGCCGCGGAGGCCGCAATAAATTAATGCGCGTACATTCACATCGTGTGCCAAGCAGAGGGCTGCACAGCGGCTGCCGCCCTCGGACAAATGTCATGCGTCCGCAATCGCTTTGACAAACACCTGCTGGTTTTAAAACAGCTGTTTACAATAACAGCGGCGCGATACATAGGAGCGGCTTATGCCGCATATGTCGGCCGTCTCGCGCTGGGTGCGCGGCGGGCGTCCGTCGAGCCCGTACCGCAGCTTGATGATGTCCGCCTCCCGGCGCGAGAGCACGCTGTCGACATAGCCGCGCAGACGCATGCAGATGTCCTCGTGCGTTATGCTCTCGAGCATATCCGCATCCTCTGAGATGATGTCCATGAGCGAGAGGCTGTTCCCCTCGGCGTCCATGTCTATCGAGTCAGAGAGAGACACGTCGCCCGCGCTTTTGCGCAGCGAGCGGAAGTGCATGAGTATCTCATTTGCTATCCTCACACCATGGCATCTTTTTCTCCGGGAACAGCTTTGAGAATACCAGGTGAGTAAAAGGGGCTGCTGCAAACATGTTCCAGAAAAATGCCATGGGGAAATTTTTTATCAGAGTCCCCGCCCATATCGCCGGGAGCTGGGTCACCGGCGCGCCGCCGAGCGCCACGCTGAATATGAGCGACGCCGCAAGGCTCATCGTCGGGCACATAACGGCTATAGTGCCAGCCTGGCGCATGATGCGGCAGAAAAACGGGCTGTCCCGCTCCGGGTCGCAGCACCTGGCGCCTATCGCCGCGCCCAGCCTGTTCCCCCAGAGGCTCGAGAACAGTATTACCAGCAGCCCCATGTATGCCGCCTCGGAGAGCGCCTCGGCAAACACATGATTGCCCATGCTGCTGAATCCGCCGGCGGCAATGTGATACCCGTCCCTGATCGCAACATTGTAGACCTCCATGCCAACTGCCATGGCATACGACATGATGGCTCCGAACACAAAGCCCTGAAACCTGTTTTTCGGCATAAACATTCCCCTTTTCGGCAAAAAATAAAAGACGTATGGCATTCAACCGGACTTACGCACTGAATGCCACACGTCTTTTTTTGATTGTACCACAAAGCTGCCGTCACTTCAAAGGCTATCCTGCACAAACAGCACCCCTGATATGCCGCTCTCCCTTCGGTCAAGATAACGGCGCAGGCGCAACAGCCCGCCCCGGCGAACACTTCTTGATTTTCCGGCGCAATGATATTAAAATCTCAAGCAGAGGAGAACCGGTACTTTATTTCGCATAGCGTCCTCCGCGTTTTGCGCAGCAAAAAGGGGCGTCCGTCCGGACGCCCCTGAAGTGACGCAGGAGTCACTCGATGTCGATGCTGGTGTCATTCGGCAGCTGCTTCTGCTCCTGCTTCGGCATAGACAGCCTGAGGATGCCATCCTCGTACTTGGCGGAAACCTGATCCGGCCGCACGTCACCCACATAGAAGCTGCGGCTGCATGCGCCGGCATAGCGCTCCTGGCGGATATAGCGGCCATCGTTGTCCTTCTCGTCCTTGTCAAGGCTCTTGGAAGCGCTCACCGTGAGGCAGCCGTCTTTCAGGTCGACGCTTATCTCGTCTTTCTTGAAGCCGGGCAGGTCGATGTCGACCTCATATGTGTTCCCGGTCTCGCGGACATCTGTCTTCATGAGGTTCCTCGCGTGTTTGCCGTAGAGGGCGTTGCGCCCGCTGAGAACGGGGAACATCGAAAAATCATCATTGAAGAAATCATCAAACATGTTATCGCCAAAAATGCTGGGCAGCATAAGTCATTCCTCCATTTCCAGCACTTATATCCGTTCCGGGGTCCGGCCCTCCCGGGCCTCATCCCTTGGAACGATTTTATTGTAGCACCGATTTTAGCACTGTCAAGAGGAGAGTGCTAAAATTCACAAACGATATGGTTTTTGTTCACAAAATATACGATTTTTGATTTCAGCGCGCTCTTTGAGCAAGTTTATCCCGAAAAGCGCAGCATTATCCGCACAGGAGGCCAAAACATGCCCGATATCAACAGCAAAAACCGCCCTGATGCCCCGAAAGACATACATATACGCGGAGCAAGGGTGCATAATCTGAAAAATCTGGATATAGACGTCCCGCTCGGAAAACTCGTCGGAATAGCGGGCGTGTCCGGTTCGGGCAAGTCGTCGCTTGCGCTCGGCATACTCTACTCCGAGGGCTCGCGCCGCTATCTCGAATCGCTCTCGGCCTACACCCGCCGCCGCATGACACAGGCCGCCGAGGCAAACATCGACAGCATCGAAAACGTGCCGGCCGCGCTCGCGCTGCACCAGCGCCCGGCTGTGCCCGGCATACGCAGCACTTTCGGCACATCTACGGAACTGCTCAACAGCATAAGGCTCATGTTCTCCCGCCTCGGGAGCCACCGCTGTCCCAACGGGCACCACGTCCCGCCGAACATGAACGTCGCCGCGGGACGCCCTCTCGTCTGCCCGGTGTGCGGGGCGGAGTTTGAGGGGCCGAGCGCCGAGAGCTTTTCATTCAACAGCGACGGCGCCTGCCGCCGCTGCGGAGGCACGGGAATAGTCCGCACCGTCGACGAGTCGGCCCTCGTGCCCGACGAGTCGCTCAGCATAGACGAGGGCGCCGTCGCGCCGTGGAACTCGCTGATGTGGTCGCTGATGACCGACGTGTGCCGGGAGATGGGCGTGCGCACAGACGTGCCGTTCTCACAGCTCACCGAGCGCGAGCGCGAGATCGTCTTTCACGGCCCGGCGGAGAAAAAACACATATTATATAAATCAAAAAACAGCAATCAGGCCGGAGAGCTAGATTTCACATATTACAACGCAGTCTATACGGTCGAAAACGCGCTCTCAAAGGTGAAGGACGACAAAGGCATGAAACGGGTCGAGAAATTTCTCAGGCAGGACGTCTGCCCCGACTGCGGCGGAACCAGGCTTAGTGAAAAGGCGCGCAGCTCGCTGCTCTGCGGCAAGGACCTCGGCGAGGTGTCGGCCATGACTCTCGATGAACTCATCCCGTGGGTCCGGGCCGTGCCGGACTCGCTGCCCGAGGAGATGCGCCCCATGGCGCAGAGCATAGTCTCGCAGTTTCTCCACACGGCCAGGCGGCTCATTGACCTCGGGCTCGGGTATCTGTCGCTCGACCGCGCGGGCAGTACTCTCTCGACCGGCGAGAGGCAGCGCGTGCAGCTGGCCAAAGCCGTGCGCAACCGCACGACAGGCGTGCTCTATGTGCTGGACGAGCCGTCCATAGGGCTGCACCCTGCCAATGTCGACGGCCTGCTCGGGATGATAGACGACCTGCTGGCGCACGGCAACTCCGTCGTGCTCGTCGACCACGACGCGCGCGTACTCAGCGCGGCCGACTGGCTCATCGAACTCGGCCCCGGCGCGGGGGCAAACGGCGGCGAACTGCTCTGCTCCGGCACGGTCGAGGACGTCGAAAAGGACGGGCGCTCGCTGATCGCGCCATTTCTCTCCGGAAAGCTCACGCAGGTGAGGAGGGCGGTCTCCCCCGACGAGATGTTCTCGCTCGGAAGGATACGCATGGCCACCGGCGCGCTGCACACCGTGCACCCGCTAGAACTCGAACTGCCGCGCGGGCGGCTCATTGCCGTGACGGGAGTGTCAGGCTCAGGCAAGACCACGCTCATACTCGAGAGCCTGGTCCCCGCGCTCGAGGCGTTCACCTCTTCGCGCCCGCTGCCTGAACACGTGAAGTCGCTCGAAGCGGACGGAATAAGCCGCGTCTGCCTCATCGACGCCTCGCCCATAGGCACTAACGTGCGCTCCACCGTCGCGACATACAGCGGCGTGCTCGACGACCTGCGCCGAGAGTACGCGGCCCTGCCCGAGGCGAAGGCGAGGAAGCTCAAAGCCGGCGACTTCTCTTACAACACCGGCTCGCTCCGCTGTCCCACCTGCGACGGCACCGGGCAGATCACCATGGATGTGCAGTTCCTGCCGGACGTCGACATCCCCTGCCCCGACTGCGGCGGACGGCGCTACTCCAGGGATGCCGGCAGCATCATAGGAAAAAGCGGCCTTTCCCTCCCGGGGCTGATGTCGCTCACCGTCGACCAGGCGGCGGAGCGCACGCGCGGCAGCAAAAAAGTGCAGGAAAAACTCGCCACGCTCTCCGGCCTCGGGCTTGGATATCTCACCCTCGGCGAGGCAACGCCCGCTCTCTCCGGCGGCGAGGCGCAGAGGCTCAAGCTCGCCTCCGAGATGGGCAAACCTCAGGCCGGCGCCGTGTTTGTTTTCGACGAGCCGACCATAGGGCTGCACCCGCTCGATGTGCGCGTGCTCATCGGGATATTCCAGGAGCTCGTCGCCAGCGGGGCGACCGTGATAGTTATTGAGCACGACCTGGACATGATCGCAAACGCCGACTATGTCGTCGACATGGGCCCCGGCGGAGGCGCGCGCGGCGGCGCGATAGTGGCCGCCGGGACTCCCAGCGAGATCGCCGCCTGCCCCGACAGCATAACCGGAACATATCTTGCACAACTGCTGTAAGCTGAGCTCAAAACCGCGCGGGACGCCGAATATCGGCGTCCCGCCTTTGTTGTTCCTAAGTTTCAGGCCATTTGCAGCTTTTGCGGCGGTTCCAGCCGGTTGACACTCTTGCCGCAGGATTGTATAATTATTTATTATAGCATCATGTCTTCTTGACATGCACAACAGAGAGATAACAGGTGCTGCCGGCGCTGCCGGGCACCACACAGCAGGAATTAAGGGAGAGTATGAGCAGCAAAAAAGAGAAATTATACATAGGTATAGACGTCGGTTCGACGACCACGAAAGTCGTCGCGCTGGACGCGGAGACAAAACAGATCAGGTATTCCGACTACAGGCGCCACCATGCCGACCAGGTGAGCAGCGTTGTGAACGCCGTGCGCGAACTGCTCGAGCGCTTCGGCGGCGCGGAACTGCATCTCGCTATGACCGGCTCCGGAGCCAAAGGGCTCGCGGACGCATTGTCCGTGCCTTACACACAAGAGGTCGTGGCAAACTCCGTGGCGCTGAGGGCGAAGTATGACAGCGTAGGCACGGCGATAGAGCTCGGAGGCCAGGACGCAAAAATAATCTTCTTCCGCACCGACCCCGCGGGCGGCCGGCTCGAGGTGGCCGACATGCGCATGAACGGCAGCTGTGCCGGCGGCACCGGCGCCTTCCTCGATGAGATCGCGACCATACTCAACGTGCCCATCGAGGAGTTCAACGGCCTCGCCGGGCGCGGTGACTGCGTATACGACATATCCGGGCGCTGCGGCGTCTACGCCAAGACCGACATACAGCCCCTGCTCAACCAGGGCTGCTCTAAGGAGAACATCGCCCTGTCGGCTTTCCACGCCATAGCAAAGCAGACTATCGGCGGCCTGGCTCAGGGGCTGGAGATAAAACCGCCCGTCGCTTTTGAGGGCGGCCCGCTCACATTCAACCCTGTTCTCATCCGGGTGTTCGCGGAGCGGCTCGGCCTCGGCAGGAGCGACATCCTCATCCCCGAGCGCCCGGAGCAGATGATGGCGCTCGGCGCCGCGCTCTCGATAGGCGCGCTGTTTACTGAAGAGCAGAGCCTCGCCGTGCCTCTGAAGATACTCTCGACCCTGCAGGAGCTCAAGTGTTCCGGTACCTCTGAGGACGACAGCGAACCGTTTTTCAACAGCGTCGAGGAGCGCAGCGCTTTCATCAAAGAGCACGCCCTGCCGCAGCAGAAGCCTTTCACTCCAAAGCGCGGCGAGACCGTGCGCGCATGGCTCGGCATAGACTCCGGCAGCACGACGACTAAATTCGTCCTCCTCGGCGAGGACGGGTCTATACTCGACTCGTTTTACTCTCCGAACAGGGGCGAGCCGCTCATGGTGGCAAAGCAGGCTCTGATCGATATGCGCGACCGCTGCCGTGCGGCGGGCGCCGAGCTCGACATCCTCGGCGTCGGCACCACCGGATACGGCGAGGAGCTCTTTGCAAACGCTTTTTCCGCCGAGTGCCACATGGTCGAGACCGTGGCTCACGCGAGGGCGACGGCGCAGTATGTGCCGAACGCCACTTTCATCCTCGATATAGGCGGCCAGGACATGAAGGCCATCTGGCTCGACAAGGGCGTAATCACCAACATAGTCGTGAACGAGGCCTGCTCATCCGGCTGCGGTTCTTTCCTCGAGAATTTTGCCTCCACTCTCGGCATACCGGTCGAAAAGATAGCCGAGGCCGCTTTCGGCGCGAAGCACCCGGCCAAGCTCGGCAGCCGCTGTACCGTGTTCATGAACAGCAGCATAGTCACCGAGCAGAGGAACGGCCGCCTTCCGGGCGAGATCATGGCCGGCCTCTGCCGCTCAATAATCGAAAACGTCTTTACCAAGGTCATCCGCGTGTCGAACCTCAGCTCCCTCGGCGACACCATAGTCGTGCAGGGCGGCACTTTCCGCAACGACGCCGTGCTCCGCGCGATGGAGCAGTACACCGGGCGAAAGGTCATCCGCGCGCCGTATCCCGGCATCATGGGCGCCATAGGCGCGGCGCTGCTCACAAAAGAGCGCGCCTCCGGCAGGGAGCGCACTTTTATCGGGCTCGACGCGCTGGAGGATTTCACTTACACGCAGCAGGCCAACTCGCCCTGCCCGTTCTGCGCGAACCACTGCAAGCGCACTGTGATAACCTTTTCAAACGGGAAAAGCTGGGTCACGAACAACCGCTGCGAGCGGGGCGAGGTGCTCGGCGACCCGAAAGACCTGGCCGTCCGCGAGCAGCTCAAGGCCCGGTCCGAGCGGAAAGACAAGGTGCCCAACCTCTTCCGCCTGCGTGAGAAGCTGCTGTTCGACGAGTATCCCTGCGCGGAGCACGAAAAGCGCGGCGTGACGATAGGGCTGCCGCGGGTGCTGTATTTCTGGGACACCATGCCATTCTGGACGACTTTCTTCCGCTCGCTCGGCTTCGACGTCAGGGTCTCGCACCCCAGCACGAGAAAGATATACGAGCAGGGGCTCTCCGCCGTGACGTCCGACACCGTGTGCTTCCCCGCAAAGCTCGTGCACGGCCACATACGCGACCTTGCCGCCCAGGGCGTCGACAGGATATTCATGCCGTCGGTAAATGTCATCCCCTCCGAAAACACACAGAAGACCAGTCAGCACCTCTGCGCAGTCGTGCGCGGCTACCCGCTCGTCGTACACAACTCCGACGACCCTGAACGCCAGTGGGGCGTGAAATTCGACGCGCCGCTGTTTTACTGGTACACCGATGCCGACCGCATTTCCCAGATAGAGGGCTTCATGTCCGAGGCCTTCGGCATAAGCGCCGATGAGACCAGGCGGGCCATAAGCGCCGGCGACGCGGCGCAGAGCTCTTTCCAGGCCCGGCTGCGCGAGGCGGGCGAGCAGATACTCGACAGCATCGACTCAAACGGAGGCTACGCCGTCGTGCTGGCATCGCGCCCGTATCAGAACGATCCGCTCATCAACCACGACCTGCCGGACCTTTTCACCGATCTCGGCATCCCCGTGCTCACGGCCGACGCCGTGCCCGGGGTGAACGGTGTCGATCTCAGCAAGAGCCTCATAGACATAGTCAACAACTACCACGCGCGCATGCTGTCCTCCGCGATGATCGCGGCTCAGGACGAGCGGCTCGAATATGTCCAGCTCGTCAGCTTCGGCTGCGGGCACGACGCATACCTGTCAGATGAGATAGTCCGCCTCATGCGCGAGATCTCCGGCAAAGCGCCGCTCGTCCTCAAGCTCGATGAGAGCGACGTGCAGGGCCCGCTGCGCATAAGGGTGCGCTCATTTATAGAGACAATAAACATGCGCCGCGATCAGAACGGCCGTAAGCTAGAGGTGCACGAGCTTAGCGACCCTTATCCAAAGAAATTCACGTCCGAGGACAGGAAAGAGCGCGTCGTGCTCGTGCCGAACACGTCGCACGCTTTCGCGCGCATCATGTCCGCCGCGATGAAAAAGCAGGGCCTGCGCACCGAGCCGCTGCCGGTCGGCCGGGATGAGGCCATAAAGCTCGGCAAACAGTATGTCCACAACGACATATGCTTCCCGGCGCAGATAGTCATAGGCGAGGCGCTCGCCGCCCTGAGGAGCGGGAAATACGACCTCGATCACGTCGCCGTCGGCATGGGCAAATATGTCGGCGACTGCCGCCTCACGCACTACAGCGCGCTGCTGCGCAAGGCGCTCGACGACGCCGGATACAAGCAGGTGCCCATACTCACAAACGACGGCGAAGACAGCCACGACCTCCATCCCGGCTACCGCATGAATCTCGTCGCTTCCATACGCATTGCCTTCGCGCTCCCGATGATCGATGTCTTTGAGGAACTGCTGCGCAAGATAAGGCCATACGAGAAAGTCCCGGGCAGCACCGAGGCCGCCTTTGAAAAGAGCATGGACCTGCTCGTCGAGGGGATCGAAAGGCACGGCGTGGTTGGGGCCGAGCGCGCTTTCCGCAGGGGCATAAGGATAATGCGCGATATCGAGTACGACCGCTCCGTCCCGCGGCCGCAGGTGCTCATAGTAGGCGAATATCTGCTGAACTTCCACCCCGGCGCGAACCACGACATAGAGGAATACCTCGAGAAAAACGGTTTTGAGATCATCGAGGCCAAGATGGCCGACGTCATCCAGAAGCTCTATTTCAATATCGACAGCCGCATAAAGGAGCGTCACGTCCACCTGCCGGTGAAAGACAAGGTGTGGTACGCCTCGGCAAACAGCATATTCGAGCTCGCGCACAGTTTGGTCGACCGCATCGCCTCCGAGCACCCTCTGTATGAAAAGCCCATAAGGCTGCACGATATGGTCAAGGCGAGCGACGCCGTCAGACACCACACTTTCGACGCGGGCGAGGGCATACTCATCCCCGGCGAGATACTGCACCGCGCGGAGCACGGCTGCCGCAACTTCGTCATCCTCCAGCCGTTCGGCTGCCTGCCGAACCATGTCATAGGCCGCGGCATATCGAAAAAGCTCAAGGAGCTCTATCCGGACGTCCAGATACTGCCGCTGGACTACGACCCGGATGTGAGCCAGGCAAACCTCGAGAACAGGCTGCAGATGCTGGTCATGAACCAGTTCGGCAAGACGTCCGCGGAGCCCGCCGCCGGGCAGAAAAGCGATTCCGTCAAGACCGCGTGACAATGAGCGGGACAGGATATCCTGTCCCGCTGGTTTTATTCGGCGAGGTATATATGCGCCGTCTCCCCGTCCCAGGTCACCCGGCTCACCGCCGCGCGCACGAGCCTGCGGCGCTCCTCAGACGTCGAGAGCTGCGCCGCCTGGGTGAGCGTCGGCTCCGCGCCTGTATCCCCGCTGCCGGCAAGGCAAAGGCGCATGGTCTCGGTGGCCGAGTCAAGGCGCTCTATCTCATCAATGACATAGCGCGCCGCCGCGCTGTCACGGCAGACGGCTATCGAGGCGGCGAGCGCGCGCATGGCCTCCTCGTTTTCCGCTATCCTGCCGCGCATCGTCTCCGCCTCGCCCGCGCTCAGGCCGGAGCGGCATACGGCGGAGGCAAAGCGCGCGGCGTCCTCACCTATTGAGAACAGCGCCGACATGACCGCGCCGTCGAGCTCGGCGCCGCGCGCGTTTTTCATGCGGCAGTCAGAGCCGCGGCTGCGCTCTTTCGCCGTGCAGATGTAGGCAAACGGCCTCTCCTCTCCCCTGCCCGAGCCGAGCTTTGCGCGCATCGGCGCGCCGCATTCCGCGCAGAAAATCAGCCCGGAGAGCAGCGCCGTGCCCGTCCGCGGCCTGCGGCAGCTCTTCGTGCGGTTCAGCTCCAGCATGTGCTGGACCTCGGCCCAGCGCGCGCCGGGAATGACGGCGGGGTGTTCCCCGACGGCGATGATCCACTCGTCCATGCCGCGCAGCTCGTGCGTCTTGCCCGGCCGCTGGAGAGTTCGGTCATAGGCCATGACGCCGTGCCCGCCGTCGAACCGCTCCCGAGGCGGACAGACCTGAGCTCCGTTTGACATGAAATAGCCGTATGCCGCCTCGTCCGCCGCGGAGTATACTGGGTTCGAGAGTATGCCGCGCACGGCGAAACGGCTGAAATCCCTGCCCCGCCGCGTCCTGCACCCGCGCCTGCGCAGCTCGGCGCAGGTGTCTTTCAGCGAGCCGGTCTCCAGGAAACAGCCAAAAATAAAGCGCACCAGCGCCATCTCCTCCGGCACTATCCTGAGACGGCAGGCGCGCCTCGCCCTGCCGTCGCGCCCTGGGATGGTAAAGCTCTCAGACTCAAAGCCCAGCGGGGTCGTCCCTCCGAGCCAGCGCCCCGTGCGCGAGAGCTCGCGCATGTTGTCGCGTATGCGCTCGGCTATCGTCTCGCGCTCGAGCTGCGAGAACACCGAAGCTATGTACATCATCGCCCGGCCCATCGGCGACGAAGTGTCGAACTGCTCTTTTATCGAGATAAAGCCTATGCCACGCCCGCCGAGGTCGTCGATGAGCTTTGCAAAGTCGCCTATGTTGCGGCTGATCCTGTCCAGCCGGTAGACCACCACGGCCGTGAACCCGCCCGTGTGCGAATCGCGCATCATCTGCCTGAACTGCGGGCGCTCGAGCGTGCCGCCGGAGAATCCCTCGTCCTCATACACGAGGGCCCGCTCCGCCTCGGCCTCGCCGAAATTTGCCGCTATGTATCTGCGGCACAGGCCGATCTGGTTCTCGACGCTCTCGCCCTGGCCGGTGAATTTCGATTTCCGGGAGTATATCACATACTGTCCCACGTCCACGCCCCCACAAACATTCTGGTAAATGATATTCCCGAGAGGTGCGATCATTTCCCCGCGGCCTTTCGTTTCGCGGCGTATTTTGATATAATCTTCTCATAACGACCACAGGAGGTGAAGCCATGGAGCGCTGCTTTGACTTTCCGAGCGGCGACCGCCTTGTCTGCACTGAAAAGGCGGCAATAATAACGTTTTCCGGTGCGAGGGCGGTTTTGTCCTCAGGCGCCCTTGGCGGCGGGCTGAGATACGACCTCACCGCCGCGTTCAACTACAGCGACTGCGGCCGCGCCGGGATATGCTCACCCATGGACGGGCGCAGCATGGCCGAACACCAGGCCGCAGCCGCGATAAAGCTCGGGCTCGACCCCGGGCACGTCACCGGGCTCGACACGGCGGCAAACCTTGACAACATGGCCGTATCCGTAAAGCGGTGCGGCCGCATGTGGGCAGCGGCCGCAGTGTCAGGCGGAGCGGATGTGAACGCGATGTGCGCGGGTGACCCCTCATCGCTCACCGAGAGCGGCGGAGAGCCGTGCCCGCTCGCTCCGGGGACTATAAACATCTTTCTACTCACCGGTCCGGCCATGGCGCCCGGCGCGATGACGGAGCTCGCCATAGTCGCAGCCGAGGCCAAAGCCGCGCTCCTGCGCGACTGGATGCAGGGCAGCTGTGCTTCCTCCGCCCTCGCAACAGGCACTGGCACCGACGGCATAGTCGTCATCTGCCCGCACGGCGGCGCGCTCATAAACGGCGGCAAGCATTTCAAGATAGCTGAGCTCGCGGCCCTGGCCGTGCGTGAGGCGGCGTCCGAAGCGCTGTACAGGCAGACCGGATTCTGCCCCGAGTCGCAGCACTCTGTGCTCAGCCGGCTGCGCCGGTTCGGCATAACGCCCGAAACCATACGCGCGCAATGCCTCTCGGAGACGCCCGCGAGCGCCGGACGCTTCCGCCGCACGCTGGAGCATCTGGACAAAGACGGCTTCATGGTCGCGGCCGTGTCGCTCTATGTCCACCTCATCGATCAGCTCAGCTCCGGCCTGCTCTCCCCGGGCGAGGCCGAGGATTGGTTCGGGCACCTCGCCGGCGAGATACTGCGGCATTACAACAGTTCCGCGCCGTATGACACTTCTCTCCCGCCCGCCGGGCGCATAAACGCGCTCATCTGCGGCATGATATGCGAGAACCTGCGAGAGCAGGCGCGGCTCTACCCGGAGCCCTGATCAAATGTGAAAACACCTCCGCGCTCCGGCATATGCTTTAATTACCCGAAGCGGCGGAGGTGATATTTTTGAAAGCTGTTTTGGAAAACACCGGCGAGAAAGCGCTCGCCGCTGCGAAAAAGGCCGTGGCCGAGTTCCACGCGGCCGTGGCGCTCAGGCAGGCCGGGACTAAAAACGGCGGCGGCAAAGCCCCGGTGTGAGGATAGCATTTTCTACACATCTGGACGCGTATGTCGCGAGGCGCACGCCCTTGTCCGGCCGGTATGTCGACACTCCCTTGATGAGGCCTATGGTCCCTATCGAAATGAGATCGTCCTGATCGCCGCCCTGGGTGTAGTATTTCTTGACTATGTGGGCGACAAGGCGCAGATTATGCTCGATCAGCTTGTTGCGCGCCTCTATGTCGCCCGCCAGCATCCGCTCGACGCACTCGCGCTCCTCCTCGGCTTTCAGCGGGCTCGGGAACGAGCCCGCCGCCGCGCCGAGCCGCAGCATGAGAAATCCGCTCCCGAGCAGTAACATGATGGCTCCGCTCAACATTTCAACACCTCCTACTTGCCATGCTATGTGCATCTCGGCGCGTCCGAGACCAAGGGACATGGTGTTTTTCCCTCGGTTCCCTGGAGCGGCTCGGCAAATTGCCGTGTTGCACGATTTATTGCCACTTTTGTTGTTAAAAACGCATAAATTATTCGAAATTTCAGGCAATTTTCCGTTGGCAACCCTGGTCGAAAGTGGTATCATATTGCTGTCAATAAGGATAATTATCTGATATAGGAGAGCTGTTATGAGAGGAATCCACAACAACATCGGAGACATCCGCCGCAAGGTCTTTGCAGCCGTCGCCAAGATGGCATACGACGGGAACTATTCAAAACTCCGTGCGCTCCCCTTCGACATTCTGCCCGGCGAGGATGCGACATATCGCGACAGCATCTTCGTCGAGCGCGCAATAGTCAGCGAGCGCGTCAGGCTTGCATGCGGCCTGCCCCTGCGTTCGCTCGACGACTATGCTCCCACGGATTCGGGACTTGAAGAGAGCGCCATCGCGGAAAAGTACTATAATCCGCCTCTGGTCAATATAATCAAGTTCGCCTGCAATGCCTGCCCTGAAAAGCGTGTCGTCGTGACAAACATGTGCCAGGGCTGCCTCTCGCATCCCTGCGTCGAGGTGTGCCCTAAAAAAGCCGTGTCCATAGTCAAGGGACACAGCTATATCGACCAGGACAAGTGCATCAAATGCGGCAAATGCGTGGATGCCTGCGAGTACAACGCAATCATCAAGCAGGAGCGCCCCTGCTCCAAGTCCTGCGGGATGAACGCCATCCACAGCGATGACCACGGGCGCGCCGAGATCGATTATGACAAGTGCGTCTCCTGCGGCATGTGTATGGCCAACTGCCCCTTCGGCGCCATCGCCGACAAGAGCCAGATCCTCCAGGTCTGCACCGCCATACGCAAGGGCGTCAAGCTCATGGCCATCGTCGCGCCGGCTTTCGTCGGCCAGTTCGGCCCCGAGCTCACTCCCGCAAGGCTCCCGGCCGCCATGAAGGCCCTCGGCTTCAGCGGAGTCAAGGAAGTCGCCATCGGCGCCGACCTCTGCACCATCGACGAGGCCAAGGACTTCGTCGAAAAGGTGCCTTCTGAGCTCCCATTCATGGCCACTTCATGCTGTCCTGCATGGAGCGTCATGGTCAAAAAGCTCTTTCCCGATCTCAAAAACACCATCTCCATGGCGCTGACGCCCATGGTGCTCACAGCGCGCATGGTAAAGCGCAAATATCCCGACCACAAGGTCTGCTTCGTCGGCCCCTGCGCCGCCAAGAAGCTGGAGGCAATGCGCCGCTCGATACGCAGCGACGTCGACTTCGTGCTCACTTATGAGGAGCTGGCCGGGATGTTCGACGCAAAGAAAGTTGATTTCTCCTCGCTCGAGGAGCGCCCGGACTTCGGCAAGGGTACGGCCGCCGGACGCGGATTCGCCGTCAGCGGCGGAGTCGCCGGGGCAGTCGTCGATCTGATCAAAAAAGACTACCCGGACAAGGACATCAAGGTGGCCTCCGCTCAGGGCCTGAGCGAATGCCGCAAAATGATGTCGCTTGCCAAAGCCGGAAAATACAACGGCTATCTGCTGGAAGGCATGGGATGCCCAGGCGGCTGCGTCGGAGGCGCAGGCACGCTCACGGCATGGAACAAGGCCTCGGGCGAAGTTGTGAAATACAAAAACGAGGCTGACAAGCACGTCGCCGACGAGACGGAGTATGCAGATTATCTGGAACTGCTGCTCGAGCTCGACGACGACGATTGACGCGCCAGCCCCTATAATTGGGGGTAATCCAAATGGAATCATACAGTTTTATATTCGACATCGCAATCATACTCGCGGCGACAAAGATCCTCGGCCTGCTCACCAGGCGCATCGCTCTTCCGCAGGTCGTCGGCGCGCTGCTCGCCGGCCTCATCATGGGCCCGGCCTGTCTGGGCGTGCTGGAAGAGACCGAGTTTCTCGACGAGCTGGCTGAACTCGGCGTCATAGTCCTCATGTTCACCGCCGGACTTGAGACCGACGTGCGCGAGCTGCGCAAAAGCGGCGGCCCCGCTTTCATCATCGCGCTCATCGGCGTCATAGTCCCGCTCATAGGCGGCGCGGCTATCGCCTCTTTCTTCAACACAGACCCTGACGCCACGCTCCAGAACGTCTTCGTCGGCGTCATCCTCACCGCGACATCCGTCAGCATCACGGTCGAGACCCTGCGCGAGATGGGCAAGCTGTCCACCCGCTCCGGCAACGCCATACTCGGCGCCGCGCTCATCGACGATGTGCTCGGCATCATACTGCTGACCTTTATCACCAGCCTGTCCGACCCCTCCGCGGGAGGTCTCGGCACAGTCCTCATAAAGATAGCGGCGTTCTTTGTCGTCGCGCTCGTCGGCGGATATTTCCTGCACAAGCTCATCGCCAAGATCACCGCCGGCCCGGGGCGCGACCGCAAGCGCTATGCTGTCCTCTCGCTCGCAATGTGCATGGTATTTGCATATTTCGCCGAGGAGTGGTTCGGCGTGGCCGACATCACAGGCGCATACGTCGCCGGCGTCATCATCTCCAGCACGAGCCGCGTGACCTACATCACTTCCAAGTGCGAAGATCTGTCGGATATGCTCCTGTCCCCGTGCTTCTTTGCAAGCATAGGCGCGAAAGTCGTCCTGCCGCAGATGTCGACCTCCATCATCATTTTCTCCGTGCTGCTCATGATCTGGGCAATGCTCTCCAAGGTGATCGGCTGCGGCCTCGGCGCAAAAATGTGCCGCTACAGCAATAAAGACTCCCTGCGCATAGGCATAGGCATGATCTCCAGAGGCGAGGTCGCGCTGATAGTCGCCAACCGCGGCATATCCACGGGCCTGATGCCGGAGGCTTTCTTCGCGCCCATAGTCCTCACCGTCGTTGCCTCGACCATAGTGACGCCTATACTCCTCAAGTTCGTCTACCACGGTGCCGACGATTATGCCTCTCTTGTCGAGAGCCCGCTGGTCGACCGCATGGAGGATGTCAAGGATCTCGATCTCGCCACCCAGGCTCTTATCGATTCGCATGAGCAGATGATAGAAGAGGGCAAGGCCAAGCGCGAGTCAGACGGCAAAGGCGAAAGGAAATAAGCTGATACTTAACTAGGATTTTACTCCACTGAGGTGGAAGCAGATGTGTCCGCACCTTATACTGAAGCTGTACAGAGCGATCCTGTGCACCAGTGGTGCGGCAAGACAAGCAAAACACTGCGAGCCGGCAGCCGCGCCATCATGCGGCCGCCGGCTCTTTTCACATTCTGTCTCAAGGAGAGTGGTCAGCAATGTTGCCATGCCAGGACAAATGCTCCGCCTATTGCAGCGGCTGTCACAAGACATGCATGCGCTGGCGCAGGTTCCAGGAGGAACAGCGCATCCAGCGCGAGGAAAAGAAGTCTTACCTTCAGTATCACGCCGAGCGCTGCGCCGAGACTGCCAGGCAGCTTCGCCGCATACAGGCACGCCGCCCCGCCTGGTGAGAAAAAACACTTGACAATATCGTTTTCAGTGTCAAACTGGTATCAGACACAGCCTTTGACAGAGGAGCTGATACTTTTGAAAATACTGCACATTGGAAACGAAGCCAGCATGAAGCGGAACACGGCGGCAAGCGACTTTACCCGCAGCTGTGAGATATGCAGCCTGCCGATGGGACGTCCGGATAGCGATTACCTCGCCGCCGGGGGAGACGCCGAGGTAATCATAGCCGACGCCGTCGCCGGCGTGCCCGGATCGCTCATCGCCGCCATGCCGAATCTGAAGATGATACACTCAGAGGGCGTGGCTTTCAACCGCATCGATCTCGCCGCCGCATCGGAAAAAGGCATTTATGTCTGCAACTGTGCCGGGATGAACGCCTCCGCTGTCGCGGAGCAGGCCGTGCTGCTCATGCTCGCAGTGCTCAAAAATGCCGTCGTGAACGACCGGGCCGTGCGCGAGGGACGCCAAATCACCGCAAAAGAGCGCTACATGGCCGACGGCAGCCTGCTCGAGCTCGCCGACTGCACCGTCGGCCTCATCGGGCTCGGCGACATCGGCAAATGCACCGCTTCCCTGCTCAAAGCTTTCCACACGCACACCGTCTATTGGCAGCGCCGCCGTCTTGAGAGCGCCGAAGAGCTGAAGTACGGCGCCGAGTGGGCGGGCAGCCTGGACGGGCTGCTCGCGCAGAGCGACATCGTCAGCATACACGTCCCTGTGACGCCTGAGACGGCCGGAATGTGCGGCCGCGGGTTTTTTGCGAAAATGAAGCCAGGGGCTTATTTTATCAACACCTCGCGCGGCGAACTGGTCGACGACAAGGCGCTCATCGCCGCTCTGGAGAGAGGACATCTCACCATGGCCGGTCTTGATACGCTTGACGACGAGCCTGTCCGGCGCAGTCACATCCTGCTCAGCCAGCCCAGGCACATCGAGGACAAGCTCGTGTTCAGTCCACACATCGCCGGGATAACGGCCTCGAGCTTCAGGCGCGGGTACGCCATGATATGGGAAAACATCGCGCGCCTCTCGCGCGGAGAAGAACCGAACAACATAGTGAACCGCACATAATGAAAAACGCCGCCCATGGGCGGCGTTTTGCTGTTTGCTTTACAGGATTTACAGGAGATGGACCCCTGCGGCCTCGCAAGCGGCCACGGTCTCATCGTCCCAGACGGAGGCCTGGACCTCGCCGATATGCGCTTTGCCGAGGAGCAGCATGCTCAGCCTCGACTGGCCGATGCCGCCGCCTATGGTATACGGCAGCTTGCCCTCGAGGAGCATCTTGTGGAACATGAGATCTTTTCTCTCAGTGCATCCGGCGATCTCAAGCTGACGCATGAGCGACTCGGGGCTCACGCGGATTCCCATACTCGACACTTCGAACGGGATATCGAGCACGCTGTTCCAGAAGAACAGGTCGCCGTTGAGATCCCAGTCGTCGTAGTCCGGAGCGCGCCCATCGTGCTTCTTGCCGGACTTCATATATCCGCCTATCCCAATGATGAAAGCAGTGTGATGTTCCCTGACGAAAGCTGCCTCCCGCTCGGCGGGTGTGATGTCGGGGTACATGTCCTCGAGTTCCTGTGCCGTGACGAAAGCAACTTCGCGCTCGAGCTCGGGCAGATTCTCAAGAACAGGCACTATCTGTCTCAGCGTATGGTTCACGTCGCAGACGGCGCCGACGATATCGCGCACCGTCTCGCGCAGATACTCAAGATTGCGGTCCTCCTGGCGGATGACTTTCTCCCAATCCCACTGATCGACATAAACGGAGTGGAGATTGTCGAGCGCCTCATCGCGCCTTATCGCGTTCATATCGGTGTAGAGTCCCTGTCCCTCGGGGAAACCATATTTCATAAGGGCATAGCGCTTCCACTTGGCAAGAGACTGGACGATCTGAGCCTCGCGCCCTGTGGCAGGCACATCAAAACTGACGGGGCGCTCGACTCCGTTGAGGTCGTCGTTGAGTCCGTTGCCTGCATCTACCAGCAGCGGGGACGAAACGCGGCGCAGATTTAGCGCACCGCTGAGGGTATCTTCAAACAGGCGCTTGAGGAGCCCGATGTACTTCTGCGTCTCATAACGGCTCATGTTGGTGCGGTAGCCCGCGGGGATCTTCACATGGTTCATTGTGTGATTCTCCTTTATTCTCTATTTTCTATCTTATAATAGC
>CAJFRI010000018.1:23187-28407 GCA_904419385.1 Candidatus Heteroscillospira lomanii | reverse complement strand
GTCAGGGAGGCGCGCGAGGCAAAAGCCATCTGCGGCAGATACGGTGTGCCCCTGATAATAAACGACTCGCTGGCCGTCGCCATGGCGAGCGGCGCCGACGGAGTGCATGTCGGAGCCGAGGACAGGCCCGTCGCGGAGATACGCCGCGAGGCGGGCGAATCGCTGATCATAGGCGCGACGGCCAAGACCGTCGCCCAGGCCGTCAGGGCCGAGGCCGATGGGGCCGACTATCTCGGAGTTGGGGCTGTGTTCCCGTCCCCGACGAAGAAAAACGCCATCCGCATCACGACCGCCGAACTGCGGGACATATGCTCGAGCGTGAGCATCCCCGCCGTCGCCATAGGCGGCATTGATGAGGCCAATATGGCCTCGCTCGCGGGCGGAGGCATGGCCGGATTTGCCCTAGTGTCGGCGATATTTTCAAAAGACGACATCACGGCCGCATGCCGCGATCTGCGCGCGCTGGCCGAAAAAACGGTCGCGGAGGAGAAAAAATGAAACTTCACACCGCCCTGTCCATAGCCGGCAGCGATCCCAGCGGCGGCGCCGGCATCCAGGCCGATCTCAAGACCATGACGCTGAACGGCGTCTATGCCATGTGTGCCATAACGGCGCTAACCGTGCAGAACACCACGGGCGTCACCGGCATAATGGAGGTCACGCCCGAGTTCCTCGCGCAGCAGATCGACGCCGTGTTCACAGATATCCGCCCCGACGCGGTCAAGACCGGCATGGTCTCGTCCGCCGGGCTGATCGGCACGATAGCCGACAGGCTCTCGTTTTACAAGGCGCGGAACATCGTCGTCGACCCGGTCATGGTGGCGACCAGCGGCTCGCGCCTCATTGAGAGCGAGGCCGTCTCCGCGCTCAGGGAAAAGCTTTTCCCGCTCGCGGCGCTCATCACTCCGAACATCCCGGAGGCCGAGGTGCTCTCCGGCGCGGAGATCCGCACCAGAGCGGACATGGAGGCGGCCGCCAGGTCGATATACGACAGGTACGGCTGCGCCGTCCTCTGCAAGGGCGGGCACAGCACCGGCGGCGCCGACGACTACCTGTACAGCGGTTCTGGCCGCTGGTTCGAGGGCAGGCACATAGACAACCCCAACACCCACGGCACCGGCTGCACGCTCTCGAGCGCCATCGCCGCGAACCTCGCAAAAGGCCAGGAGCTTGAGACTGCGGTCTTTAACGCAAAGACATACATAACCGGAGCCATCGCCGCGATGCTCGACCTCGGGCACGGGCACGGCCCGCTCGACCACGCATACGAGATAAGAAGATAAAAGGGAGGAACGAAATGGAAGCTTACACCACACAGATGGATGCCGCCCGCAAGGGCATAGCGACCGAACAGATGAAGACGGTGGCCGAAAAGGAGCACATGCCGCTCGACAGGCTCATGCAGCTCGTCGCCGAGGGCAAGGTCGCCATCTGCGCCAACAAGCGCCACAAATGCCTCGACCCCGAGGGAGTCGGCAGCATGCTCCGCACCAAGATAAACGTCAACCTCGGCGTCTCGCGCGACTGCAAGGACTACGATGTCGAGATGCAGAAGGTGCGCAGCGCCGTTGAACTCGGCGCCGAGGCCATCATGGATCTGTCCAGCCACGGCAACACTCAGCCGTTCCGCCGCAAACTGGTGGAGGAATGCCCCGCGATGATAGGCACCGTGCCCGTGTACGACAGCGTGATACACTATCAGCGCGACCTCGGCACGCTCAGCGCCAAGGACTTCATCGACGTCATCCGCCTCCACGCCGAGGACGGCGTGGACTTCGTGACGCTCCACTGCGGCATAACCCGCAAGACCATCGATCAGATCCGCCGCCACAAGCGCAAGATGAACATCGTGAGCCGCGGAGGCAGCCTCGTCTTTGCCTGGATGAGCATGACCGGCGAAGAAAACCCGTTTTATGAGTACTTCGACGAGATACTCGACATCTGCGAGGAGCATGACGTGACCATCTCCCTCGGCGACGCATGCCGTCCCGGCTGCTTGGCCGACGCGACAGACGTTTGCCAGATCGAGGAACTCGTCCGCCTCGGAGAGCTCACAAAACGTGCCTGGGAGCACAACGTCCAGGTCATGGTCGAGGGCCCGGGACATGTCCCGCTCGATCAGGTCGCGGCCAACATGAAGGTGCAGCAGAGCATCTGCATGGGCGCGCCGTTCTATGTCCTCGGCCCTCTGGTCACCGACATCGCCCCCGGATATGACCACATCACCGCCGCCATAGGCGGTGCCGTCGCCGCCATGAACGGCGCGGCCTTCCTGTGCTATGTGACGCCGGCCGAGCACCTGGCTCTCCCTAACGTTGACGACGTCAAGCAGGGCATAATCGCCTCAAAGATCGCCGCCCATGCGGCAGACATCGCGAAGGGCATACCCGGCGCCCGCGACATCGACGATAAGATGTCGGATGCCAGGCGCGCGCTCGACTGGGAGGGGCAGTTTGCCTGTGCGCTCGATCCGGAGACGGCCCGTGCCATCAGGGACAGCCGCAAGCCCGAGGACGACCACAGCGACACATGCAGCATGTGCGGCAAATTCTGTGCCGTGCGCAGCATGAACAAAGCCCTCGCAGGGGAGTATATAGACATTCTTTGATATTTCTAAAAGCTCAAAAGGCCGCCCAACAGGGCGGCCTTTCGCTGTGTTATGATTCGGGATAGAATTGCTTTCCTGGTAAAGTATTTCATAAGAAAAAAGAAAATCGACAGGTTCTGAAAAGAACCTGTCGATTTTTGGCAGGAGTGTACGAGCGTGATTATAGGACTCGAGTCTCTCAGGCTCAGGTGGCCAAACTGAAGCCCAGAGGAGCTGGGGCGGCTTGGAAAGAGAGAGCAAGTGGGCGGGCGGATGCCGTTCTTTTCTGCTGAAAGCAAAAAAGAACGCCGGAGCAAAGCGGACTTTGCTCCGACGTGGTCGGAGTGCGGGGACTTGAACCCCGGGCCTCATGGTCCCGAACCATGCGCGCTACCAACTGCGCTACACCCCGTAACAAGCTTTTATATTATAAATTTACGAGGTGAAATTGTCAAGCCCCAATTTGCCATATTCTAGCTTGTTTTCCGGCGGCATAGGATATCGCGGGAGGGATGAGCCTTGCGCGATATGAAAATATTCACAGCGGCCGCGATATTCATCGGGCTGACGGCAATAAAAATGCTCATGCCCGGCGCGGTTGAGAGCGTTCGCGGCGAGGTGGTGGCGCAGATAGACAGAAGCATAGACTACGAGGCCGTAGTCGCGACGCTGAGCCGCGGTGTTGAGAAGTGCGCGCGGTTTTTCTCGCCGGAACTGCCGGAACATGTTTTGCAGCCGGCCTATCAGACAGGATCTCCCACGCCGGGCCCGGCTTCAACGCCGGAGACCGCGCCCACGCCAGCACCTGAGCCATCACCGGCACCGGGTCCAACGACGACGCCCGAACCGGCTCCGCTGCCAACTCCGGAGCCGACGCCGGCGCCCTCGATCGAGACAGCTGAATATGACGGGCTGCCGTTCGAGCACTCGGCGCCGGTCGCCGTGGTCGTGAGTTCGCCCTTCGGCGAGCGGCTGCATCCCGTCGACGGTGAGGAAAAATTCCATTACGGCATAGATCTCGCCGCGAACGAGGGCGATCCGATTGCCGCATTTGCCGACGGCACCGTCGGCGCGGCGGGCTGGTCGGACAGTTACGGCAACTACGTTGCCCTCATACATCCAGGCGGCTATGTCACTTTCTACGCCCACTGCAGCGAGCTGCTCGTGAGTGCAGGTGAGACCGTCGCCGAGGGACAGGAGATCGCCCGCGTGGGGCACACGGGCATAGCCACGGGCCCGCACCTGCATTTTGAGGTGAGGCTTGACGGCGAGTGCATAGACCCCGCCCCGTTCCTCGCCTGATGAGACTGGGGATAAGCCCGGGTGGGGGCGTTTTCTGGGGCGCGCTCTATCTGCTGCTGAGCGGGCGGGAGTTTTTGAGCCTGCTGGCGGCCGCGGCGGCGCACGAGCTGGGGCACATCGCCGCGCTGGTGCTGCTGAGGGCGCGCGTTGAGGCTGTCTGCCTGACGGGCTCGGGCCTGCGCATAGATTACGCGCGCGAGCTGACGCGCGGAGGGGAGATAGCCGCGGCGCTGTCCGGGCCTGCGGCAGGAATGCTGTGGTGCGCGGCGGCCAATATGCTCGGCGCCGGACTGAGCGCGCAGCTTAGCCTTGTGCTCACGCTGTTCAACCTGCTGCCGCTCGGCCCGCTCGACGGGGGGAGGGCCCTGCGCGCGGCCGCGGGAGGCGGGGTGTCGCGCGTGTTCGACGCGCTGCTGTGCACGGCGGCTATGGCCGCAGGACTCTGGTGCGCGTCGCTCGGCATGGGTGCCGGAGGAGCGGTGGCGGCCGGGTGGCTCTGCATTTATACGCTTTTCAGCACTTGTAAATCGCGCCGCGATGGTATAAAATGATTTGACCTGCTTATGCGGGAAAAATCATGTTTGGATGTGCGATATGGATAGACGGCTGGAGAGGATACTCCCGCGTGTGCAGAAGCCAGCGCGCTACACCGGCGGCGAGTATAACCAGATCATAAAGGATAAAGACGGGCTCAGGGCGCGCATCGCGTTCTGCTTCCCGGATACATATGAGATAGGCATGTCGAACCTCGGCATGAGGATACTCTATGAGATGTTCAACGGCATGCCGGGAGTGTGGTGCGAGCGGGTTTTCGCTCCGTGGGGCGACATGGAGCGTGAGATGCGCTCGGCGCAGATACCGCTCTGGGCGCTCGAGAGCGGCGACAGCCTCGACAAATTCGACGTTATAGCTTTCTCCCTCGGCTACGAGATGGCCTACACGAACGTGCTCAACATGCTCGACCTTGCGGGCATACCCATACACCGCTCAGAGCGCACGGGGCTCACTCCGCTGGTCGTCGCCGGCGGCACCAGCTGCTGCAACCCCGAGCCGCTCAGCGATTTTGTCGACCTCTTCCTCATAGGCGAGGGCGAGGAACTCGACAGAGAGGTGATAGAGCTCTATATCCGCGCAAAGGAGTGCGGCTGGAGCAAGGAGGTGTTCCTCACCGCGGCGTCGAAAATAGGCGGAGTTTATGTCCCTGCGCTGTACGAGCCGAGGTATGCGCCGGACGGCACGGTCGAGCGCATCGACCGCGCGCCCGGCGCTCCGGAGCACGTCACAAAACGCATAGTCGAAGATTTTGAAAACAGCGTGTTCCCTGTAAATCC
>CAJFRI010000018.1:0-23125 GCA_904419385.1 Candidatus Heteroscillospira lomanii | reverse complement strand
AGTGCACGACCGCGTGACGATAGAGCTCTTCCGCGGCTGCATACGCGGATGCCGGTTCTGCCAGGCGGGATATGCCTACCGGCCGGTGCGCTCGCGCAGCGTCGGAAAGCTCGTGGAGCAGGGCGTGCGCTCACTGGAGAACACCGGCTATCAGGAGATATCCATGGCCTCGCTCAGCACGAGCGACTACCGCGGCCTGCCCGCGCTCTGCGACGGGCTGCTCGATTGGTGCGAGCCGCGCAGCGTGAGCCTCTCGCTGCCGAGCCTCAGGGCCGACAACTTCTCCATGGACATAATGCACAGAGTGCAGCGCGTGCGCAAGAGCGGGCTCACTTTCGCCCCGGAGGCCGGCTCGCAGCGCCTGCGCGACGCGATAAACAAGAACGTCAGGGAAGAGGACCTGCTCGAGTCATGCCGCGTGGCCTTTGAGGGCGGCTGGAACGCGGTCAAGCTCTATTTCATGCTCGGCCTGCCGACCGAGACCGACGAGGATGTCCTCGCCATTGCGGACCTGGCGTATAAAGTGCTTGCCACATGGAAAAAACACGCGGCCGTGAAAAACCGCGGCGTGCGCATAACGGTCTCGACATCCTGTTTCGTGCCCAAGCCGCACACGCCTTTCCAGTGGGAGGCGCAGGTGAGCATGGAGGAGTACTCGCGCAGAGTCAGGCTCCTGCGCGGCGCCATGACCGCCAAGGCGATAAACTACAATTGGCACGACCCGGAGACAAGCTTTATAGAGGCCGTCCTCTCACGCGGCGACAGGCGCATAGGCGCCGTCATCGAAAGTGTGTGGCGGCGCGGCGGCGTGCTCCAGTCGTGGGGCGAGTATTTCTCGCTCGAGCGCTGGATGGAGGCGTTTGAGGAGTGCGGTGTCGACCCGCATTTCTACGCCGGACGCGAGCGGTCCGAGGGTGAGATCATGCCCTGGGAGACGATCTCGCTCGGTGTGCGCCGGGAACATCTGTGGCATGAGCGCGAGCACAGCCGGGAGGGTTCGCTCTCTCCGGACTGCCGCCACAGGTGCCTCGCCTGCGGCGCGGCAAAACTGCTCAGGGAGGGAAAGTGCGATGGATAAGCTGAGACTGCGCTTTGAAAAGACTGGGCGGGCCATATATATCTCGCATCTCGACCTCATGCACACAATGCAGCGCGCGTTCCTGCGCGCCGGGGTACCGCTGAAATACAGCGAGGGCTTCAATCCGCATCCGCTCATATCGATACTCCTGCCGCTGTCGGTAGGCTGTGCCAGCGTGTGCGAGCTCATGGACTTCCGGCTCGCCGGTGAGTTCGACGCGGCTGCGGTCGCGGAGCGTCTCGGCGCCGCCATGCCGGAGGGCATCGTGCCGCTCGAGGCATACCCGTCCGAGCGCAAGGCAAAGGAGCTCAAGTGGATTCGTGTGGATGGTGTGCTCGAGTACGACCGCGCCGACACAGCTGCGGCTGCGGCCGCGGCGGCGGAGCTGTTTTCCGGCAATGTGACAGTCACGCGCCGCACCAAGAGGGGGGAGGGCGAGTTCGCGCTCTCCGACTGGGTGCGTGATATGGAGTTCTCAGCCGGGGAAGGAGCCGTGGCTGTAAAGGCCGTGATCTCCGCGCAGGAGCCGACGGTGAACCCCGAGCTCATCGCCGCGGCGCTGAGGCAGAACCTGCCGCAGTTCGCGCCGGACTTCGCCCGCTTCTCCAGGGTGGAGACCTACGACGCGGATATGAAAATTTTCCGCTGAAAATACTTGCAATTTCGGCAAAAGTGTGGTATTATACCAAGGCTTGCGATCGGCCGAGGCCTTTCGCGCTATTGAGGACGGTCCTCTGTCCGCTGCGTCTCACCGGGCACGAACGTCTGTTCCGAAGGGAGGAAAAACATCATGGATCTCATCCAGGCTCTCACCAGCAGCTACATGAAGTCTGAGCTCCCCGAAATGCACGTGGGAGACAACGTCCGCGTCACCGTCCGTGTCAAGGAGGGCAACCGCGAGAGGAACCAGGCTTTTGACGGCACCATTATCGCCAAGAAACACGGCGGTATCAACGAGACCATCACCGTCCGCCGCATCTCCAACGGAGTCGGCTGCGAGAAGGTCTTCCCCGTCCACTCCCCCACGATCGTCTCCGTCGAGACCATCCGCCGCGGTAAAGTCCGCCGCGCCAAGCTGTATTACCTGCGCGACAGAGTGGGTAAGAAGGCCAAGGTCCGCGAGCGCATCTGAATCTGCGATCAAAAAAAGAGGCGAAAGCCTCTTTTTTTGTTGCCTAAAGCACATTCCGTCGTGTATAATAAACTTTAACGGGCATGTGTCCGCGGCCGCTTCCGGCGGCATTTTGATGATTTTCCGGAGAAATGATATGAACGAAAACGAGATAAATCAAAACGGCGCCCAGCCGCAAGAGCCGCACATCCCGATGAGCGGCCGGGTGAAGGGACGCATGGAGATATACGATTGGCTCCAGTGCATAGTCTATGCGCTGGTCGTCTGCGTCATAGTGTTCGTCTTTTTCTTTCGCACTATCGACGTCATGGGGCACTCCATGGAGCCCACGCTCCAGAACGGTGACAAGCTCATAGTCTCCAACATGTTCTACACCCCGCAGTATGGAGACATCGTCGTCCTGCGCAAAGAGAGTTTCGGCGAGCAGGCCATAGTCAAGCGCGTCATCGCCACCGAGGGACAGACGGTCGATATCGATTTCGATGAGGGCATTGTCTACGTCGACGGAGTTGCCCTCGATGAGCCGTACATAGCCGAGGCGACCAGGCGCCCGCTGGATTTCAACGGTGAAGTCACCGTGCCGGAGGGCTGTGTTTTCGTCCTCGGCGACAACCGCAACAGGTCTAACGACAGCCGCGACGCCGACATCGGCATGGTCGACACGCGCTACATCATCGGGCGCGCTCTTATCCGCGTGTTCCCGCTGAGCGAATTCGGGCCGGTGGACTGATATGAACGAGAAAATGAACATACAGTGGTTCCCGGGCCACATGAAAAAAGCCGAGCGCATGATTGCCGACAACATGAAACTGGTCGACGCGGTGTGCGAGATCATCGACGCGCGCATCCCCGCGTCCAGCCGCAACCCAGACATCGACGCGCTCGCCGCCGGCAGGCCAAGGATGATAATAATGAACCGCATCGATCTCGCCTCGCCGGAGATTACGGCGCTGTGGCGCGCTCATTTCAAGTCTGCCGGCCTCGCTGTGCTTGAGACCGACAGTAGGAGCGGCCGCGGGGTTCAGAACTTTGCCGCCGCCGTGAGAGAACTGCTGAGCGACAGGCTCGCCGCGCTCGCCGCGAAGGGCCAGGGCACGCGCCCGCTGAGGTGCATGGTACTCGGCATACCGAACGTCGGCAAGTCGACGTTTATCAACAAAGTCGCCGGGCGCAAAGCCGCCGTCTCGGCAGACAGGCCGGGCGTCACGCGCGGCAAGCAGTGGATTACGATCGACCGCGGGCTTGAGCTGCTCGACACCCCCGGCATACTCTGGCCGAAGTTCGACAGCCAGGAGGTGGGCGAGGCCCTCGCCTGGACGGGCGCCGTGCGCGACGACATCATGGACCGCGAGACCCTCGCGGCGAACCTCATGCTCCGCCTGCGCGAGCTTTGTCCCCAGGCGATAGAACAGCGGTACAAATTCACTCCGGATCCCGGGATGAACGGCTACGAGCTGCTCGCCGAGGGAGCGCGCAGGCGCGGCTTCCTCATCTCCGGGGGAGAGTACGATCTTGAGCGCATGGCAGCCGTGCTGCTCGACGAGTTCCGCGGCGGCAAGCTCGGCCGCATAAGCCTGGAGAAGCCATGACGGACATGTGGGAAAACGAGCGGAGGATAGCCTCGCTCGGCTATGCCGCCATATGCGGGTGCGACGAGGCCGGCGCCGGGCCGCTGGCCGGCCCGGTATACGCGGCCGCGGTGATACTCCCGTTCGGGGAGTTCATCGACGGGCTGGACGACTCCAAAAAACTCACGGAGAAAAAGCGCGAAGCGCTTTTTTCGATAATAAAAGACCGCGCCGCGGCTTTCGCCGTCAGCAGCGTGAGCGCCGCGGAGATCGATGAGATGAATATTCTCAACGCCAGGATGCTCGCCATGCGCAGGGCAGTTGCCCTGCTGCCGGAAAAGCCGGGGTTCGTCCTTATCGACGGCAACTGCGGCCGCGGGTTCGAGCTGCCGCACGAGTGCATAGTCGGAGGCGACGGGCTGAGCGCTAACATCGCGGCGGCCTCGATACTCGCCAAGGTCTCGAGGGACGAATACATGCGCCGGCTGAACGACGAATACCCGGGATATCATTTCGACCGGCACAAGGGCTACGGCACAAAGCTGCATTATGCTGCGCTCGATGAGCTGGGCCCCTGTCCCGAGCACAGGATGACGTTTCTGAGGAAATACTATGAGCGCAGGAGCTAAACTCACCGGAGCCAGAGGCGAGGCCGCGGCTGCCGCGTATCTGAAGAAAAAGGGCTATGATGTGATCGGCCTCAACTTCCGCGTGCGCGGAGGGGAGATCGACGTCATAGCCAAAAACAGAAAATATCTTGTCTTTGCCGAGGTCAAGACCCGCGCGAGCGGCCGGTTTGCCCTTGCCCGCGAGTATGTCACGCCTGCGAAACAGAGGCGCCTCATCCTCGCCGCGCAGCTCTATCTGGCGTCGAACCCCACGGAGCTCCAGCCGCGTTTCGATGTTGTCGAGGTCTACAGCGGCACAGGCGAGATAAATCATATAGAAAATGCCTTCGAAGCGGAATGAGCGCCGCCTGGAAGGCTGGAGGTCATGCAGATGAAATATTTCAGCACGAGAGACGCTTCCGTCCGCGTGAGCGCGGCGGAGGCCATCGCAACAGGGCTCGCGCCCGACGGCGGCCTGTTCGTACCGGAGAGCATACCGCATATCGGCGCGCAGGATATAGAGGAGCTCCGGCTTCTCGACTATCGCGGCCGCGCCGCGCGCATAATGGGGATGTATCTCGACGATTTTACCGGGGACGAGCTCGAGCTCTTCTGCCGCCGCGCCTACTCCGACAATTTCGACACGCCGGAGACGGCTCCGCTGCGCATTATAGACGGCGGCACGGCGGTGCTCGAACTGTGGCACGGACCCACCTGCGCGTTCAAGGACATGGCGCTCCAGATGCTGCCGCATCTGCTCACGGCTTCGCTGCGCAAATGCGGTGAAAAGCGCGGCGTGTGCATACTCGTCGCGACGTCCGGCGACACCGGCAAGGCCGCGCTCGAGGGATTTGCCGATGTTGAGGGCACGAGGATAGTCGTCTTTTATCCGCGCGACGGCGTGTCCGACGTGCAGAAGCTCCAGATGACCACACAGACCGGGGAAAACGTCCTTGTCTCCGCTATTGCCGGCAACTTCGACGACGCGCAGACAGGCGTCAAGCGCATCTTCGGCGACAGGGATTTTGCCGCGCGCCTCGATGAGAGCGGATGGTTCCTCTCATCGGCCAACTCCATCAACTGGGGCCGCCTGCTCCCGCAGATAGCCTATTATGTATCCGCCTACTGCGATATGATAAACGCCGGGAAGATTGCAAACGGAGGCAGGATAAACTTCTGTGTCCCAACTGGCAATTTCGGCAACATCCTCGCCGGCTGGTACGCAAAGCAGATGGGACTGCCGGTCGCGCGCTTCGTGTGCGCGTCGAACAGCAACAACGTGCTCACGGATTTCATCAACACCGGCACATATGACCGCAACCGCCAGTTCCACTGCACCATCAGCCCGTCGATGGACATACTTGTCTCGAGCAATCTCGAGCGCCTGCTCTACGCCTGCTGCGGCAGCGACAGCGAGGTCGCGGGCTACATGGCGTCGCTCGCAAAAGAGGGGCGCTACACCGTGAGCGACGGGCTCATAGACCGCATCCGGGCCGATTTCTCGGCCGGCTTCTGCTCCGACGGCGAGACCCGCGCAGAGATAGCCGATATGTTCGCCAAAGGCTATCTCATGGACCCGCACACCGCCGTCGCCTGGAAGGTGCTGCGCGGATACCGCGCCGCCACCGGGGATACGACCCCGTCTGTCGTCGTGTCGACGGCAAGCCCGTTCAAGTTCTGCGACAGCGTGCTCGCCGCGCTCGGCGAGGATACGGGCGCTCCCGGGACCGAGCTCATCGGCCGTCTCGCAGAACGCACCGGGGTTTCCGCGCCGAAGCCGCTGGCTACGCTCGCGGGCAGGGCCGTGCGCTTTGACGGCTGCATAGACAGATCCGATATGGAGCGGCTCGTCGGCGATTTCCTGAGGTGAGAAAAAAGTTGCCCGCCCCTTGACGGGGCGGGCGGCTCGCTTAGTTTTTGGGGGTGAAGGTGGAGCAGAAAGTCTCGGACTTCTGCTTTGCAGTTGCGTTTTCAACACTGATGGCTTTCGCGCAGCAATGGCCGGTGTCGGTGTGGTAGCTGCAGTTTTCAACGCAGCAGCCGACGGCGGTGACGCGCGAGGTGGCTTTCTTGTTATCGTTCATTTCTGTGCCTCCGGAGAGTATTCCGGCGGCCAGGCCGCCGGTGATATAATCTTTTCCGCCCCGGCGGCAGTTTATACGGAGGAATTTATGGCAATTTACGCGATAGGCGACCCCCATCTCTCTTTCAACTCGGACAAGCCCATGGATATCTTCGGCCCGCGCTGGGGCGGCCACGCCGAAAAGCTCGCAAAAGGATTTTCGAAGCTCTCGGACGGGGATGTGTGCGTCGTCTGCGGCGATCTGAGCTGGGCCATGGGCATGGACGCCGCGAAAGACGATTTCATGTTCATAGACCGCCTGCCTGGCCGCAAGATAGTGCTCAAGGGAAACCACGATTACTGGTGGTCGACGGCGTCGAAAGCAAAGGCAAAGTTTGCGGAGTGGGGTATAACGACCATCGATATCCTTCACAACAACTGTTTTTTCTTCGGCGGAGCCGCCGTGTGCGGCACGCGCGGCTGGTTCTACGAGGAGGAGACCGGCTCGGAGCACGACCGCAAGATCATGCTCCGCGAGGTCGGCAGGCTTGAGGCCTCGCTCAGGGCGGCCGGGGACAGTGAAAAATACGTGTTCCTGCACTACCCTCCCAAATATGCCGACTATGAGTGCCGCGAGATACTGGAGCTGCTGGAGAGATACTCGGTGCGCATGTGCTGCTCCGGCCATATCCACGGGCCCGGCCTGCGCCGCATTTTCGAGGGGAAACTGGGCGTGACCGAGTTTAAGACGGTGTCTGCGGACTATGTTGATTTCATCCCGCAGAAAATAATCGGGTGATAACAGAAAATATCATAGAAATGTTTGCAATCAGCGCGGTTTTCTGATATAATACTCGCCGCTGTGATCGATATGTAGTACAATGGTCAGCCTGGCTGATTCTATATAGGAGGAAGTGCCCCAATGATAGTTAAAAACATAGAAAAGAAAGAGCATAATCTCGTTAACTTCACCGTTGAGATCGACCCCAAGGAGTTCGACTCCGCCGTCAACAGGGCCTATCTTAAGAATAAGAAGAGCATATATGTCCCCGGCTTCCGCAAGGGCAAAGCGCCCCGCATGGTCGTCGAGGGATACTACGGCGCCGACGTGTTCTATGAGGACGCGCTCGAGTCGCTCTACCCCCTGGCCTATGAGCTCGCCGTCAATGAGGACAAGTTCAAGCCGGTCGGCCGCCCCACAGTTGCCGACGTGAACATCGGCGACGACAAGACCGTCACCATCACTTTCGAGTCTGCCGAGTATCCCGAGGTCACTCTCGGCCAGTACCGCGGCCTCGAGGCTGTCAAGACCGTGCAGCCGGTCACTGACGATGAGATAAACGCCGACATCGACCGTATGCGCGAGCGCAACGCCAGGATGATCACCGTCGACCGCCCCGCTGAGAACGGCGATATCGCCGTCATCGACTATGAGGGATTCGACGACGGCAAGCCTTTTGAGGGCGGCAAGGGCGAGGACCATCAGCTCACCCTCGGCTCCGGCTCTTTCATCCCCGGATTTGAGGAGCAGGTCGTCGGCATGTCCGCCGGCGAGGAGAAAGAGATAAACGTCACTTTCCCCGAGCAGTATCACGCCAAGGACCTCGCGGGCAAGCCCGTCGTCTTCAAGGTGAAGGTCAAGGAGGTCCAGGTCAAGGAGCTGCCTGAGCTCGACGATGAGTTTGCTAAGGACGTCTCCACCGAGTTCGACACCCTCGACCAGCTGCGCGCCGACGTGAGGGCCCGTCTTGAGAAAGGCCGTGAGGACGCCGCCGAGAACCTCTTCCGCGAGAATCTCCTCCAGAAGGCCATTGACAACATGCAGGTCGACATTCCCGACGCCATGGTCGAGGAGAAAGTCGATCAGATGGTCGAAGATTACAGCAACAACATGCGTCAGTACGGCATGACCCTCGAGCAGTATGCCGGTATGATGGGCCTCGATATGAACGGGTTCCGCAGCACCATCACCCCCTCTGCAAAGCATCAGGTGCAGATGGAGCTCCTGTTCAACAAGATCTATGAGACCGAGAACATCGAAGTGCCCGACAGCGAGATCGAGGATGAGTACAAGAAGCTGGCAGAGCAGTACGACATGGAGGCGGACAAGGTCCGCGAGATAATCCCTGCCGACACCATCAAGAGAGAGCTCGGCGTCCTCAAAGCCGCCGACATCGTTTATACCACCGGCGTACCCGTTCCCGAGGAGAAAGCCGAAGACAAGGCTGAGGAAAAGGCCGAAGACAAAGCTGAGGATAAGGAATAAGCTGGAAACCGATTGGATAAGCTCTCTGAAGCACACTTTTAACAAAGGAGAGTTGTTTACTATGAGTTTGGTGCCCTATGTTGTCGAACAGACCTCGCGCGGCGAGCGTTCTTACGACATTTTCTCACGTCTTCTCAACGACAGGATCATCATGCTGTCCGAGGAGGTCAACGATACGACGGCGAGCCTCGTCGTCGCCCAGCTCCTCTATCTCGAGGCGCAGGATCCCGACAAGGACATCCAGTTTTACATCAACAGCCCCGGCGGCTCTGTGACTGCCGGCATGGCCATATACGACACCATGCAGTATGTCAAGTGCGACGTGTCCACCATCTGCATAGGCATGGCAGCCTCAATGGGCGCGTTCCTGCTCTCATCGGGAGCCAAGGGCAAGCGCCTTGCCCTGCCCAACGCCGAGATCATGATACATCAGCCCTCGGCCGGAACGCAGGGGCAGATAACCGACATGGCGATACATCTGCGCCGCCTCGAGACTATAAAGAAGCGCATGAACTCCATCCTCGCCGCCAATACGGGCAAGCCTGTCGAAGCCGTCACCGCCGATACCGAGCGCGACAACTTCATGACCGCGCAGGAAGCTCTGGAGTATGGTCTTATTGACAAGGTGATCGTCTCGCGCTGAGCGGCGCAGGAGGGTAGTTATGGCCAGAAATGAAGACAACAGCAGAAAAGACGCGATCCGCTGCAGCTTCTGCGGCGCACCTCAGAACAAGGTGCAGCGCATGATAGCCGGCAACGGAGTGTATATCTGCGACAGCTGCGTCCGCCTGTGCATGGATATCATCCGCGAGGGCGACCGCAAGGAGACTCCCCCCGAGGAGAAGCCGCTCCCGAAGGAGGGCATTCCAAAGCCCGCCGAGATAAAAGCATATCTCGACGAGTATATCATCGGCCAGGACAGGGCGAAGATCGCACTCTCCGTGGCTGTGTACAACCACTACAAGCGCATCCTCTATGGCGACAGTTCCGACGTCGAGCTCCAGAAGAGCAATATCCTGATGATCGGCCCCACCGGCAGCGGCAAGACCCTCATCGCTCAGACGCTGGCAAAATATCTCGACGTGCCTTTCGCCATTGCCGACGCGACCACGCTCACAGAGGCCGGGTATGTCGGCGAGGATGTCGAGAACATCCTGCTCAGGCTCGTCCAGGCCGCTGATTTTGACATCGAGCGCGCCGAGCACGGGATCATCTATATCGACGAGATGGACAAGATCTCCCGCAAGAGCGAGAACACTTCCATCACCCGCGATGTCTCCGGCGAAGGCGTGCAGCAGGCCCTGCTCAAGATCCTGGAGGGCACTGTGGCGAACGTTCCGCCCCAGGGCGGCAGGAAGCATCCGCACCAGGAGTTCCTGCACATCGACACGAAGAATATCCTCTTCATCTGCGGCGGCGCTTTCGACGGCATAGAAAAGATAATCGAGCACCGTCTCGATAAAAAGACCATGGGCTTCGGAGCCGAGCTCAAGAGCAACAAAGACCGCGACGTGGGCGAGATAATGCAGCACGTCCAGTCGCACGACCTGCTCAAGTTCGGTATCATCCCCGAGCTCATCGGCCGGCTGCCCATCATCACTCCGCTCAACTCGCTCGGCAGGGACGACCTCGTCCGCATACTCACCGAGCCGAAAAATGCGATGACCCGCCAGTATCAGGCGATGTTCCGATACGACGGGGTAGACCTTGAGTTCGAGCAGGGCGCGTTCGAGGCGATAGCCGACAAGGCTGTCGAGCTCGGGATAGGTGCGCGCGGCCTGCGCAGCGTGCTCGAGGGCGTGATGACAGATCTGATGTTCAACACGCCGTCGGACGACACGATAGAGCGCATCGTCATCACGGCCGACGCGGTCAAGGGCGGCGCTTCGCCCGTCATAGTGCGCAAGAGCGACGAAAACACCCGGACAGAGACCGCATCATGATAATTTCCTGCATGAGCCGCACGAGCCTGTGCGGCTCATTTTAAACACAGCAGCTATGGAGGCTTAACATATGGACAACACCGTTGAAACTGCGGCCGCCGAGGAGCGCGTCCTCGCAACGCTGCCGCTGCGCGGCATTTCGGTCTTTCCTGACATGCTGCTCAATTTCGATGTTGAGCGCCCCATGTCTATTGCCGCGCTGAATGCGGCGATGTCGTCGGATCAAAACATTTTTCTCGTCGCCCAGCGCGACATGTCGGTCAGCACGCCGACGGCCGACGACCTGTATAAGATCGGCACTATAAGCCGCATAAAACAGATCCTGCGCATACCGGGCTCCAATTCCGTCAGGGTGATGGTCCAGGGGCTCACCCGCGCAAAAATAGTTGAGATAACAGCGACCGCGCCCTGCTTTTACGCAAAGGTCGAGCCCGTGCCCGACGTGCCGGAGCGCGCGAGTTCCGTAAAGACAGAGGCCATGATACGCCAGTGCTGCGGCCTGCTCGACGAGTACATCCAGCTCTCGAGCATAGGCACGCCCGACCTGCTCGTGAACGCCATGGCGCAGGACGACCCGGGATATGTCGCCGACTATGTGACGCAGAACATCTTCCTCAAGCACACACAGAAGCAGGTCATCCTGGAGGAGACGCGCCCCGTGCGCCGGCTGGCCCTGCTCAACAAGCTCCTCGCGCGGGAACTCGACATACTCGCCATAGAGCAGAACATCCAGGAGAACGCGCAGGAGCAGATATCCAAAAACCAGAAGGACTACTATCTCCGCGAGCAGCTCAAGGCCATACAGGCCGAGCTCGGCGAGGGGGAGGACCCCAACGAGGAGATAGACGAATATACCGCCAGGATACAGAGCCTCGGGCTCGACAGGGAGATAGAGGAAAAGCTGCTCAAAGAGGTCGCCCGCCTTGCAAAGCAGCCGTTCGGCAGCACGGAGGCCTCGGTGATACGCAACTATCTCGACGTATGTCTCGAGCTGCCGTGGAACAGGCGCACACATGACGTCATCGACATAGCAAAGGCCCGCCGCGTCCTCGACGACGAGCACTTTGGGCTCGAGAAAGTCAAAGAGCGCATAATCGAGTTCCTCGCCGTGAAAAAGCTCGCGCCGGACGTCAGGGGCGACATACTGTGCCTCGTCGGCCCTCCAGGCACAGGCAAGACCAGCATCGCAATGAGCATATCCCACGCCACCGGGCGCAAGATAGCCCGCATATCCCTCGGCGGCGTGCACGATGAGGCCGAGATACGGGGACACCGCAAGACATATGTCGGCTCCATGCCGGGCCGCATAATCTCCGGCATGCAGCAGGCGGGCAGCATGAACCCGGTGCTCGTGCTCGACGAGATAGACAAGCTCGGCAGCGATTACCGGGGCGACCCGTCGTCGGCCCTGCTCGAGGCGCTCGACAGCGCCCAGAACTACGCTTTCCGCGACAACTTCCTCGAGATACCGTTCGACCTGAGCTCGGTGTTCTTCGTCGCGACTGCGAACACGACCGACACGATACCTCGTCCGCTGCTCGACCGCATGGAGGTCATCGAGCTGTCGAGCTACACTGACGAGGAGAAGCTCGAGATAGCCAAGCGCCACCTCATCCCCAAGCAGCGCAGGAAACACGGCCTCAACGGCAACCGCCTGCGCTTTACCGACGCGGCCGTGCGCGAGATCATCGCGAATTACACCAGGGAGTCGGGCGTGCGCACGCTCGAGCGCATGATAGCTTCCGTGTGCCGCAAGACGGCGGCCGGCATAGTCGAGGGCAAATTCAAGAGCCTGACGGTCCACGCGGGCGAGCTCGAGCCGCTGCTCGGCGCGCCGAAATATAAGGAGTCCCAGCTCAGCCGATGCGATGAGGTCGGCCTGGTCCACGGCCTTGCCTGGACATCTGTCGGCGGCGAGGTGCTCGACCTCGAGGTCAGCGTCGTCGACGGCAGCGGCAAGCTCGAGCTCACCGGCAACCTCGGCGATGTGATGAAGGAGTCGGCCCGGGCGGCTGTGACCTATATACGCTCCCGCGCCGGAAAGCTCGGCATAGACCCGGATTTCCACAAGAACAAGGACATCCACATCCATTTCCCGGAGGGAGCCGTGCCGAAAGACGGCCCGTCCGCCGGAATCACGATGTGCATAGGGCTCATCTCCGCGCTCACCGGCATCCCCGTGCGCCGCAGCGTCGCCATGACGGGCGAGATAACGCTGCGCGGCCGCATCCTGCCCATAGGCGGCCTGCGTGAAAAGACCATGGCGGCACTCCGAGCCGGCATAGAGACCGTCATCATCCCGGCCGACAATGAGAAAGACCTCGAGGAGATCGACCAGACCGTGCGCGCGGCGCTGAAGTTCGTCACGACCGACCATGTCGACAAGATACTCGACGTCGCGCTCAGCCGCCCGGGTTCGGAGCAGAGCCTGGATGCCGGAGTCCTGTCCGAACCTCACGACGGCGCTCACCGCGCGGGGATAAGACAATGAGCCTTAACATACACAATGTGAGTTTTGTGAAGAGCGCCGCGTCCGCCGCGGATTTCATCCGCGCGCCGAGGCCGTCGGTCGTGTTTGCCGGAAAGTCGAACGTCGGTAAATCGTCGGTAATAAACCGCCTGCTCTGCCGCAAGAGCTTCGCGCGGGTGAGCGCCCAGCCGGGCAAGACCGCGCATATCAACTATTTCGATGTCGATGGAAAAGTCTACTTCGTCGATCTGCCCGGCTATGGCTACGCCAAGGTGCCCGACGCCGAGCGCCGCCGCTGGAGCAGCCTGATGGAGAGCTTTTTCTCCGAGAAAGGCCTCATCTCGCTGTGCGTGATGATAGTCGATTCCCGCCACAGGCCCACTGCGGACGACGTGACGATGGCGCGGTGGTTTGCCGACACGGGCTGCCAGGTGGTCGTCGCGGCGAACAAGTGCGACAAGCTGCGCAAGAGCGAGGTCGAGCCGAACCTCACGCTCATCCGCGAGACCCTGCCTCTGCCTGAGGACACGCAGTATATCCTGTTCTCCGCGGAGAAAGGCACTGGGCGCGGCGAACTGCTCAGCCGAATCGAGGCTCTCATATGAAACCCAAGGCCCGACGCATGCCGTCGGGCCTTTTTCATGTGCTTGTAATATCCGCTGCGCTGTGATAAAATTATGGATATCAATTTCTGGGAGGCGTTCGTATCCACGGTTTCGCTCACATATGGCACAATCTCGACTGGTCGGTGCTTACAGACCTGCTCATTTCCGCCATTCCGGCGGCCCTGTGCTTTTCGATACACGAGCTCAGCCACGGGCTGATGGCTCTCGCCCTCGGTGACGACACGGCCAAGCGCGACGGGCGGCTTTCCCTGAATCCGCTGCGGCATATTGACCCTTTTGGCTTCCTCATGCTCATCCTGGTAGGATTCGGCTGGGCAAAGCCGGTGATGGTCGACATGCGCCGCTTCAAAAACCCGAAGCTCGGCATGGCGGCGACGGCTTTCGCCGGCCCGCTTTCAAACTTCTTGCTCGCCGCCGTGGTCATGGCGGCCTATGGGGTCGCCGTCGCTTTTCAGGGCGCGATGCCGCCTGCCGTCGCCTATAACCTGTTGGAGATACTCGTCATGACTGCTTATATGAGCATAAGCCTAGGCGTGTTCAACCTCATCCCGGTCCCGCCGCTCGACGGCTCGAAAGTGGTCGAGGCCGTCCTGCCGGAGCGGACTTACTACACCATAATGCGCTATGAGAAATACGGCATGCTCGTCATGTTCGCGGTCCTCATAACCGGAGTGCTCGACAGGCCGCTGAGCTTTGTGACGCGTGAAGTGTTCTCCGGCATGCTGAACATCGCGCAATTCACTTTTGACTTGGTGAGATAGCCATGCAGAATCCGACTTTTCATCTCGACAGCGTCGTGAAGAGCAAGGGCGGTCTCGATGATTTCGACGGCCCGCTCAACCTCATCCTCATGCTGCTCTCAAAAAACAAGATAGAGATACGCGACATACAGATCTCGCTCATCCTCGACCAGTATCTGGAGTTCATACGCGGCATGCAGGAGCTGGATCTCGAGGTCGCGAGCGAGTTCGTGCAGATGGCCTCGCATCTGACCTACATCAAGACCAGGATGCTGCTCTCCGGAGGCGAGGATGTGAGCGAGCTCGAGCAGCTCATGGACAGCCTTGAACAGCTCAAGTGCAAGGATGCATACCTCAAGATCAAGGAAGTCATTCCTCAGTTTTCCAAGGCAACGGAAAAGGGGCTCATGATGTTCTCAACCCCGGGCGAGCCTCAGCCGAAATACGGAGAATACAACATCCGGCACGAGCCGGCCGAGCTTTTCAGGGCTCTGGCCGAGGTGCTCACACGAGGCGGGCGCGGCGCGATAGAAGAGCCGCTGGCTCCATTCGTCCCCCAGCGCATTGTCTACGGCGTGCGCGAGAAAAGCCGTGAGATAATCGACTATCTGCGCGGACACGGCGAGGTAACGGCCGGCGAGCTCTACGGCGCGTGCCACAGCCGGTCGGAACTTGTGGCGGCGTTCGTCTCGCTGCTCGAACTGTGCAGCGGCGGCACGGTCACGCTCACGGCCATAGACGGCGACTATCTTGTCACCTTCACCGGTGTTGTCGCCGACGGGCTTTTTGAGAATATACCCGAATAGGATTGGTCATATTATGGATAAACAGGATATAAAGAGCGCCATCGAGGCGATACTCTTTGCGAGCGGCGACCCGATGCCGGCGGCGCGTATCGCGCTGGTGCTCGGGGTCGGGCAGGAAGCGGTGCTCGAATGTGCCGCCGAGCTCGCCGGGGAGTATGAGTCATCGCGGCGCGGCATAAGGCTCGTGCGGATAAAAGATTCGCTCCAGCTCTGTTCCGCGCCGGAGCATGCGCTGAGCATAACGCGGGCGCTCGAGCGGCGGCGCCCTCCGCGGCTCACGCAGACGGCTCTGGAGGTGCTCGCGATCGCGGCGTATTTCCAGCCGGTCACCCGCGCTTATATAGAGCGGGTGCGCGGGGTGGACAGCTCTTATACCGTCGCCCTGCTCACGGAGCGCGGCATGCTCGAGCCGTGCGGCAAACTAGACGCGCCCGGACGGCCGACGCTGTATAAAACGACGGAGCTGTTTTTGCGCACGATGGGCATAAAAGACCTCGATGAGCTTCCGCCCCTGCCGGACCTCGAGGGCGACGACGGCGCTCAGAAGCTCCAGGACGCCATCGCGGCCCTGTCATCCGGAGGCCAGATGTGCATCGACGAGACAGAGGAGAAATAAAAAGCTGAGGAGGCGCCCGCCATGGTTGTGCTGGCTGTGATCGCTGCGGTGCTTGCCGCTCTGCTGCTCATACCTCTCGGGGTTTCCGGCGAGGCGGGCACGGAAGGGATGAGCCTCAGCGCGCACATAGGCCCTGTGAAACTGAGAATACTGCCGCTCAAAAAAAAGAGCGGGGCAGAACTTCCTGAAAAAGCCGGTTCATCCGGGACGGAGCCGCGGAAGAAAAAAGGCCTGCCCAAGTTCATCGGGGAGCTCACGCCTGAGAGGATATTCGCGTATATCGGAGTCGCGTCGCGCGCTTTCGGACGGCTGCGGCGCAAGCTGAGGATAGACTCGTTCAGGCTGTGGTATCAGGCGTCGTCCGACGACCCGTCGCGTGCCGCCATGACATACGGGGCTGCGTGCGCCGCAGTCGAGACGGCGATGGCGGCGCTGCGCACGGCGTTCGATGTGCGCGACAGCGACGTGCGCGTGAGCGTCGACTTCACCGGCGGAGGGCAGAGAGTGCTCACCGGCGGCCGGCTGACGATAAGGATCTGGCAGCTGCTGTATGTAGGGGCGGCCTCGGCCGTCGATTTCATAAAAACCGAAAAGCGGCTCAGAGATAATAAAAAACACGACAGCGAAAGGAATGACAGCAATGGAAAACCAGGTCGGCGATATGATGGAAAAGACCATGTCGAAGATAAAGGAAATGGTGGACGTCAACACGATAGTGGGAACGCCTATAACAACGCCTGACGGCATCACGCTCATACCTGTGTCAAAGGTGAGCTTCGGCTTTGCCGGCGGCGGCTCTGATGTTCCGGTCAAGGAAAAAAGCGGCTTCGGCGGCGGCAACGGCGCCGGCATCAAGATCGAGCCGGTCGGCTTCCTCACCATCAAAGACGGCTCCGCGCGTATGATAAACATCGCGCCACCGGCCGACACGACGCTCGACCGCGTGATCGAACTCATCCCCGACGTGCTGGACAAGATCGAGGAGTTCATCGACAAGCGCAAAGCTGAAAAAGAATGACACGCGGATAATGTGCGCCTGATATGACGATAATAAGCACTGCTCAGATTCTTTCGGGAGTGGTGCTTATTTATGAAAAGAGCGGTTTCATGCCTGCTTTGCCTTGCCGCGCTCGCCGCCGTGCCGGTGCCGGCGCAGGCTGTATCGGCAGACAGCGCGCGCAGCGCCGTGCTCATCCATGCGGACACGGGCAGGGCGCTTTACGAGAAAAATGCCGACGAGCGCTCGCTCATCGCGAGCACGACGAAGATAATGACGGCGCTGGTCGTAGTTGAAAACTGCGGCCTAGATGAGCCGGTGTATATCGAGCGCGAATACACGGGCATAGAGGGCTCGTCCATGTACCTCGAGCCCGGGCAGACGCGCACGGTGCGCGACCTGCTCTATGGGCTGATGCTCGCCTCGGGTAACGACGCGGCCGTCGCGCTTGCATGCCACACGGCGGGCAGCGTTGAGGCGTTCGCCGACATGATGAACGAGCGGGCGGCCGAGCTCGGCCTCGGGAACAGCTCGTTCAAAAATCCGCATGGGCTTGACGCCGAGGGGCACTACAGCTCCGCGCGAGACCTCGCGCTAATCACCTCCGAGGCGCTGGAGAACGAGGATTTCGCGGAGATATTTGCGACGAAGTCCGTCACTATAGACGGGCAGACATACGTCAACCACAACAGGCTCCTGTTCAGCTACGACGGCTGCATAGGCGGCAAACCGGGCTACACCATAGCCGCGGGACGCACGCTTGTGTCCGCGGCAGAGCGGGACGGGCTCACGCTCATATGTGTCACGCTATCGGACCCGGACGACTGGAACACACACACGCGCCTGCTCGACTGGGGCTTTGAAAACTACCGTCTGAAGAGCATAGGACTGCCGGAGCGGGAGATTGACGTGCCGCTCATTTCCAGCTTTACCGATACGGTAAAGGCCGGATGTCCCGAGCCGGCGGAGGTGCTCGTCGAGCGCGGCGCCGGGTGCACCTGCCTCATAGAGCTGCCGCCGTTTGTCTACGCGCCGGTGACGGCCGGCGATGTGCTCGGCAAAATAAACGTATATTCAGGCGGTGAGCTGCTCGCCTCCGCCCCGATAAAGGCGCTGGAGAACGCGCCGCTCGACGGGCGCATAGAGCTGAGCACATGGGAGCGGTTCCGCCTCGCGCTCGGCAGGCTTGCCCTGCCGGGCATATACTATCCTGCTTTTTTGGAGAGCTGATATGCAAGAACGTCTGCAAAAGATAATCTCCCGCTCCGGCGCCGCCTCGCGCCGCGCGGCGGAAAAGCTCATAGCCTCAGGGCGCGTCACGGTGAACGGGCGCGCCGCTGCGCTCGGCGAGAGCGCCGACCCGGAGACCGACGAGATCGCGATAGACGGCGCCCCTCTCCCGAGGGCGCCGCAGCTCACATACATAATGCTCAACAAGCCGCGCGGCTACGTCACCACGATGTCCGATGAAAAGGGAAGGCGAGATGTGTCCATGCTCGTGCGGGGAACAGGGCTGAGGCTCTATCCGGTCGGGCGGCTGGACATGTACTCCGAGGGCCTGCTTTTGATGACGAACGACGGAGATGTCGCCTGCCGGCTCATGCATCCCTCGCACTCGGTCGACAAGACTTATCATCTCTGGGTGACCGGCGAGGACGTCGGCGCCTCGGCGGACGCCATGGCAAAGAGCATGCTGATCGACGGCTGGCGCATACGTCCGGCGACTGTCGAGCGCCTCGGCCGCGACGGGGAGTATGATAAGCTTGCAGTGACCATACACGAGGGGCGCAACCGCCAGATAAGGAAGATGTGCAGCCAGTGCTCGCTGAAGCTGCACAGGCTGGTGCGCGTGTCGGAGGGCGAGCTGTCGCTCGGACGGCTCGAGCCGGGAAAATGGCGCTATTTAACCGAAAAAGAGCTGGAATACTTGCATTCCTTGCTGTAGAATGCCGCTTATGGCATTCAGAGTGCCGGTATATGCAAGATTTGGCGGCGGATATTGCAGATAATACTTGCATTTTTGCTGAAATGCAAGTATTATATCTTTTATGACGCGGCTTTTGCCGCTAAACCGACAGGAAGTGAACACTGTGGAAAAAGATATACTTTCCGTCATCTCACGCGATACCGCAGGCTTCTCTAAGGGACAGAAGCTCATTGCAAAATATATAGTTGAGAATTACGACAAGGCCGCGTTTATGACGGCGAGCAAGCTTGGCAAGACGGTCGGCGTGAGCGAGTCGACGGTCGTGCGCTTTGCCGCCGAGCTCGGCTACGACGGCTATCCCGAGATGCGCAAGGCGCTCCAGGAGATGATACGCAACCGTCTGACGTCGATACAGCGCATAGAAGTCTCGAAAGAACTCATCACCAACACGAATATACTCAAGGACGTGCTCACGTCCGACATGGAAAAGCTGCGTTCCACGCTCGAGACGGTCGACCAGGCGCAGTTTGACGCCGCCGTCGAGACGATACTCGCGGCCAGACGCATATATATCGTCGGAATGAGGTCGAGCACCGCGCTTGCCGACTTTATGGGCTTTTACATGAACATGCTGCTCGACAATGTCCGCACTGTATATGACAACGCCGCCAACGAAGTATACGAGCAGATAATGCGCATCGGCGAGGGAGATGTGCTCATAGGCCTGAGCTTCCCCAGATATTCGAGCCGGACGCTCAAGGCGATGAAATACGCAAAGAGCCGCGGCGCCGCCGCCATAGGCATCACGGATAACGACACCTCGCCGTTCGCCGGCGTGGCGGATATCTGCCTCTACGCCAAGAGCGACATGGTCTCCTTTGTCGATTCCCTTGTGGCTCCGCTCAGCCTCATAAACGCGCTGATCGTCTCCGTGGGACTGCACACGCGCGAGGGCCTGAGCAACACGTTCACGACGCTGGAACAGCTCTGGAAGGATTATGATGTATTTGCCGGATCAGAAGGTTGACGCTGCCGTCATCGGCGGCGGCGCGGCGGGCATGATGGCCGCGGCGGAGGCGGCAAAGCGCGGGCTCGTCACGCTGCTCATTGAGAAAAACGACTGTTTCGGGAAAAAGCTGCGCATTACCGGCAAAGGCCGCTGCAACGTGACCAACGCCTGCGATGTGCGCACGTTCATGGCAAACGTGCCAGTGAACGGCAAATTCCTTTACAGCGCGATAAACCGGCTGACGCCTCAGGCGCTCATGGACTACGTTGAGGCGCTGGGGGTGCCGCTCAAGGTCGAGCGCGGAAATCGTGTGTTCCCCGTGTCCGACCGCGCGGCGGATATATCGCAGGCGTTCGAGCGCAGCATGCGCTCTGCCGGCGTGCACACCATGAACGCGGCTGTCCGCTCGATAAAAACGGACGGCGGCGCGGTGACGGCCGTCGTGACGGACAGGGGGGAGATACCCTGCCGCAGCGCTGTAATCTGCACGGGCGGCATGTCGTACCCGGCGACGGGATCGACCGGCGACGGGTATGAGTTCGCGCGTGCGCTCGGCCACACGATAGAGCCGCCGCGTCCGTCGCTGGTACCGCTGACATCGCCGGGGGATATGTGCCGCGACCTGATGGGCCTGTCGCTGCGGAACATTGCGATGACCGTGTTCGAGGACGGCAGGAAGATATACTCGGATTTCGGCGAGCTGCTCTTCACACACTTCGGCCTCTCGGGGCCGACGGTGCTCTCGGCGTCGGCGCATATGCGCCATTTCGGCGAGAAGAAGTATCTCATTGAGATAGACCTCAAGCCGGCTTTGGACGAGCAGAAGCTCGACCGGCGCCTGGTCGGCGACTTTGAAAAACACAGGAACAGCGATTACATAAATTCTCTCGGCGAACTTCTGCCGCGCAAGCTCATCCCAGTCGTCGTGCGCATGTCGGGCATAGACGCCAGGACGAAGTGCAATTCCATCACCCGCGAGCAGCGGCATGCGCTGCTGCACCTGCTCAAGCACTTCCCGGTGGAGATAGACGGCACCCGCCCCATAAGCGAGGCGATAGTCACCTCGGGAGGGGTGAACGTGCGCGAGGTCGACCCGCGCACCATGCGCTCCAAGCTGGTCGGCGGGCTGTACTTTGCCGGTGAAGTGCTCGACCTCGACGCATACACCGGCGGGTTCAATCTCCAGATAGCCTGGTCGACGGGCTACCTCGCCGGAAATTCGGTTTGTTAGGAATGATCTTATGCTGATTAATATAGCGATAGACGGGCCGTCCGGCGCTGGCAAGAGCACTCTTGCCCGCGCAGCGGCGAAGCAGCTCGGCCTCATTTACGTCGATACCGGAGCCATATACAGGACGGTAGGCCTCGCGGCGAAACGCGCGGGCCTGCCGCTCGGCGCGGGAGACGGCGTCGTGGCCATGCTCCCGTCGCTGGAGATAGACATGGCCTATGACGGCGAGGGCCGCCAGCGCATGTACCTCAACGGCGAGGATGTGTCCGAGGCGATACGCGAACCGGAGATATCCATGTATGCGTCCGACGTGTCGGCAGTTCCGGAGGTGCGCGCTTTCCTGCTGCAGATGCAGCGCTCAATGGCCGCGCGCGGCGGCGTCATCATGGACGGCCGCGATATAGGGACTGTCGTCCTGCCGGGCGCGCCGCTCAAAGTGTTCCTCACCGCGTCGGAGGAGGCGCGGGCGGAGCGCCGATGCCGCGAGCTGCGCGAAAAAGGGATCGAGTGCACCGTCGGCGAGGTGCTGCGCGACATGCGCGTGCGCGACGAGAACGACTCGAACCGCGCCGCCGCCCCCCTGCGCAAGGCTGACGACGCCGTACTGCTCGACACCACGGAGCTCGATTTCGAGCAGTCGCTCGCGGCACTGACAGCACTTATCAAGGAGAAATTCGGCCTGTGAACAGATTATATAGTTTTCTTGTCATATTGCTCACGCCGTTCGTCCGCCTCGTCTACCCGTACCGGCTGAAAGGCAGAGCCGCCCTCCCGGATGGCGGAGCCATCATATGCGCGAACCACTCCAGCAATATGGACCCGGTGATACTTGCAATCATCTTCGGGCCGCGCAACTACATGACCTTTATGGCTAAAATAGAGCTTTTCCGAATACCTGTCCTCGGCTGGCTGATAAAAAAGCTCGGCGCCATACCGGTCGACCGCGGGTCAAGCGACATAGAGGCGCTCAGGCGCTCGATAAACGTGCTCAAGGAGGGGCACAAGCTCATGCTCTTCCCGGAGGGCACCCGAGTGAGCGAGGACGACGCGGTCGCCGCCAAGACGGGCGCCGTGCGGCTGGCTTCGCGCCACAATGTGCCCATAGTGCCTGTGTTCATAAGCCGCGACAAGCGCCCGTTCCGCAGGTACGACGTCTGCATAGGCGAGCCCATCGTGCTCGGTAAGCTCAAGCACGCGGACTATCCCGCGGCGTCAGAACACCTCATGGAGCGGATAGCCGCCATGAATCCGGAGAAGCTATGAGAGAGATAAAGGTCGCAAAGACGGCGGGCTTCTGTTTCGGCGTCGCAAGGGCGGTCGAGATGGCCGAGGAGGCGCTGAAAGAGGGGCCGTGCTGGTCGCTGGGAGATATAATCCATAACGGCGACGTTGTCGCAAAGCTCGCCTCAATGGGGCTCAGGTCGGCAGACTCGATAGAAGAGCTGCCGGACGGCGCGCGCGTCATCATCCGCTCGCACGGAGTGCCGCGCGGGGCTTATGAGCGCCTGCAGGAAAAGGGCTGCACAGTCATTGACGCGACGTGCCTGCGCGTGCGGCATATACACGAGATAGTCAGCCGCGCCTCAGAAGATGGGAAGCTCGTCCTGGTCATAGGCGAGCCGGAGCATCCGGAGGTCAGGGCGATATGCGGCTGGTGCGACAGGTCGGAGGTCCTGAGTTCGCCGGAAGACGCCGAAAAATGGCTGAGAAGCGGAGCCAGAACCGGCGAGGCGCTCTGCATAGTGTCGCAGACGACGCAGACGAGGAAAAACCTCGACGAGTGCGTGAAAATTTTAAAAAAACAGTGTACAAATTGCGAAAGTTTTGATACAATATGTAAAGCTACGTCTTTAAGGCAAAATGAAGCAACAGCACTTGCAGCTGAGTGCGACGCGATGGTAGTGATTGGCGGACGGCACAGCGCAAACAGTTTGCATCTTGCGGACCTATGTTCAGAGCTATGCCCGAACACCCAATTCGTCGAAAATGCGAACGAGCTTGATCTTCAGAGCCTCAGGACGGCGGATACCGTTGGTATCACCGCTG
>CAJFRI010000017.1 GCA_904419385.1 Candidatus Heteroscillospira lomanii | reverse complement strand
GCTGCCGTTTTCTATTTTCCATGAGCAGGAGATGAGCGACAGGCTCAAGGGCAAAATCCGTCCGCGGCCGCCTGCAGCCCGTCGATGAAGCGGCACACATGGAACCCGTCGCACACGGCGTGGTGCACCTGCACAGCCAGGGGCAGGCTCGCGCGCCCGTTTTCGCGGCGGAAGCGCCCCATCGTGAATATGGGGATGAGGTATCCGAACCCCGCCGTGTTGAGATTGAAGCCCTCAAACTCCGCCCACGGGAGCATGGACACGGTGAAGCAGTTCTCCGGCATGCCCGGTTTCGGCGCAAACCCGTGTACCCCACCGAATTCCGCCGCATCGCGCTCATAGGCGCGCAGAAAGGCGGGGTAATCCCCTGAGCACTCGGTCCAGAGGTTTGAAAATGTCTCGTCATCGCGATGGAACACGGTGTAGCTCGGCTCCATGTGGTCGTAGAGCACGAGCTCGCCGCCGGGACGCAGCGCCATGCGGAACTGCTCCCAGCGGTCGACCTCCTTCGTGAGCAGGTAGAGCATGGCCGGGTAGAGTTTTGTCCCGCTGTCCAATATGTTCGTGATGTCCAGCCGCACGGTCATGCTGTATGTGCACGGCACGGCCGACATGTAGTGCCTGAAAAATTCACGTCTCGGCCACGAGCCGAGATCAACGGCCTTGTATCCCATTGCGCCTCCTGTTTTCCGGATCAGAGCTGCCCGCCGAGACGGGCGAGCACCATGGCAAAATACTCCGGCAGCTCAGTCTCGAGGTGCACGGGCTCGAGCGTGCGCGGGTGGATGAATTTGAGCTCGCGCGCGTGCAGGCACTGCCCCTCAAGCCCTTTTTCGGGCTTTTTGCGGCCGTAGACCATGTCGCCGAGCAGCGGGTGGCCGATATGCGCCATATGCACACGGATCTGATGCGTGCGCCCGGTCTCGAGCCGGCAGCGGATATGTGTGTACCCGCGGTAACGCGCAAGCACCTCCCAGTGCGTCACGGCGCTGCGTGCGGCGGCTCCGCCGACGGCCATGCGTTTCCGGTCTTTGAAGCTGCGGCCTATGGGCGCGTCGACCGTGCCGCTGTCGGAGCCGAATTCTCCGCAGGCCACGGCCTCGTATACGCGTGAGAGGCTGCGGTCGGCGAGCTGGGCCGACAGGGCGAGGTGGGCAAAGTCGTTCTTCGCGGCGATGATGAGGCCGGATGTGTCCTTGTCGATGCGGTGGACTATGCCGGGACGCTTTTCCCCGCCTATGCCGGAGAGCGAGTCGCCGCAGTGGTGCAGCAGGGCGTTCACGAGCGTGCCGTCCGGGTGGCCGGGCGCGGGGTGGACGACCATGCCGCGCGGTTTGTTGACGACGATGACGTCGCCGTCCTCATACACCACGTCGAGCGGTATGTCCTCGGCTGCGAGCTCCGTCTCCTCCGCTTCGTCGGGGAGCACGACCGATATGACGTCGCCCTGCCGCGGGCGGTCGTTTTTCCTGAGGGCGCGCCCGGCGGCTGTGACCGCCCCGGCCTCCAGGAGGCGCTGGGCGGCGGCGCGGGTGAGCCCGTCCACATAACGCGCAAGGAGAGCGTCGATGCGCTCGCCGCTCTCCTCAACTTTTATCAGCACCTCTGCCATCAGTCTTTGAACTCGGCGAGGATGCTGTCTATATCGAATTCCGAGCTGTCCTCGGAGTTTATGTAGCCGCCGGCCTGCGTGGCCTTGGGCTTGGGCGCGCTCCCGGGCGCGGCGGAGGGCTGGGCGGGCGCGGCGGTGCCGGAGCCTTTCGCGGCGGAGGGCATTGAGCTCTCCCACTCGGCAAAAGGATCGTCACGGTTGAAGCGCCTGGGTTCCGGCCTCGCGGCGTGCTGGGCCGGCGCCTGATTGGCCGCCTGATGCGCGGGCTGCTGGGCGCGGCGGTGCACCGAGGCGCGGCCGACCATCTCTATATCGCCTCCGCGGCGCTCGGGCGGCTCGGGCTCGCGATAGCGGCCGCGGAAAGAGCGGCGCGTGTCCTCAAAGGCGGCCTCCGGCTCAGGCGAACGGTGGAACACGATATAGAAGCAGAAAGCTATGCCGGCGCAGGTGACAAAAATGTCGGCGATGTTGAACACCGGGAAGCTGATGAACTCGAGCTCTATCATGTCGACGACATAGCCCATGAACAGGCGGTCTATGCCGTTGCCGAGGGCTCCGGCAAGCACGAGCAGGGCGCTCCAGCGGCCGAAGCGGCCGCTGATGAGCCCGGAAACGAGCGCGTAGATCACGACAGCGGCAAACACTGCCGTGAGCGCAACGAGGAGCCAGCGCGTGTTCTGCAGGATGCTGAACGCGGCCCCGTAATTTCTGACGTAGGTGAGGTGCACGATCCCGTCGATGAGGGGGACAGTGCCCGTGTCGAGGACTATATTTGATACGGTCCAGTACTTCAGCCCCTGGTCGAGGATGAGCACGATGACCGCCACTATCGCGTATATCATCGCAATACCTCCGATATCAACGAGGCTCAGCCGCGGATGACGGCGGCGCAGCGCGCGCAGAGCTCGGGATGCTCGCTGTCGGAGCCGACGGTGGCACTGCGGGTCCAGCACCTGGCGCAGCGCTCCTCGGCGCTGGGCTCGACGCGCACGCTCAGGCCGTCGATCGCGGTGGGCGCATAGCCCTCGGGCATCCTGTCCGCGCTGCCGGCGGCGACCTCGGACACGATGAAGAGCTGCTCGAGGTTTGCGTCCTTCACGCTGTTCCAGACGGCCTCGGCCGCCGGAGCGACCGCAAAGCAGATCTTCGCATCGAGCGGCTTGCCTATGAGTTTTTCGGCGCGGGCGCTCTCGAGCGCCTTGTTCACGCTGTCGCGCAGGCTGAGCAGGGTGTTCCAGTACCCGGCGTCACCGTCGCTCATCGCCCACTCGGGGCGGCGGGAGGGCATGTCGTTGAGAAGCACGCTCTCGGCGTTGTCGCCCCCGGCGTGGGGCATGGCGTGCCAGATCTCGTCGGCAGTGAAAGAGAGGATGGGCGCGAGCAGGCGGACCATGGCGTCGAGGATGAGATAGATGGCCGTCTGGGCGCTGCGGCGGGAGATGGAGCCGGGCGCGTCGCAGTAGAGCCTGTCTTTGATGACGTCGAGATAGAAGTTCGACATGTCGACAACGCAGAAGTTGTGGATCGCGTAGCTCACGGTGTGGAACTCGTACCTGTCGTACGCGGCGAGGCACTTGTCTATGAGCTCGGCGAGGCGGGAGAGCGCCCACTTGTCGAGCTCCGGCATGTCGTCATAAGCCACGGGGGCGTTCGGGTCGAAACCGGCGAGGTTGCCGAGGATATAGCGCGCGGTGTTGCGGATCTTTAGGTACTTGTCGCTGAGCTGCTTGAAGATGGCCTCGGAACAGCGCATGTCGACCCTGAAGTCGCTGGAGGCGGCCCAGAGCCTGATGAGGTCGGCGCCGTATTTCTTCACGATGTCCTCGGGGGCGATGCCGTTGCCGAGGGACTTGTGCATGGCCCTGCCCTCGCCGTCGACCGTCCAGCCGTGGGTGAGGACTATCTTATACGGGGCCTTGCCGCGGGTGGCGACGCTGGTGAGCAGGCTGGACTGGAACCAGCCGCGGTACTGGTCGGCGCCCTCGAGATACATGTCCTTCTCGCCGGGCTCCTCACAGGAGGCGATGTAGGTGGAGCCGGAGTCGAACCAGCCGTCGAGTGTGTCGGTCTCGCGGGTGAAGTGCTCCCCGCCGCAGTGCGGGCACTTGAAGCCCTCGGGCAGGAGCTCCTCTATGCCGAGCTCGAACCAGGCGTTGGAGCCGTGCTCGCCGAAGATCTTGGAGATGTGCTCTATGGTCTCGGCGGTGCACACCGGCTTGCCGCAGTCGGAGCAGTAAAAGACGGGTATGGGCAGGCCCCAGTGCCTCTGGCGGGAAATGCACCAGTCGGCCCTCTCGCGGATCATGGCGATCATGCGCTCATGGCCCCACTCGGGCAGCCACTGGACGCCCTCGCAGGCGGCGACGGCCTCGTCCTTGAAAGCGTCGACCGAGCAGAACCACTGCGGGGTCGCGCGGAAGATTATCGGGTGTTTGCATCTCCAGCAGTGGGGATAGCTGTGGACTATCTCCTCGCTGGCAAAGAGCGCCCCGCTCTCGCGCATGTCGGCGAGGATGACGGGGTTGGACTCCTCGGTGGTCATGCCGGCGTATTTGCCGGCATAGTCGGTGTGGCGGCCGCGGTCATCGACAGGGACGACCATCTCCATACCGTAGCGCAGGCAGGTCTGATAGTCGTCGGCGCCGAAGCCGGGCGCGGTGTGGACGCAGCCGGTGCCGCTGTCCATGGTGACATAGTCCGCGAGGAGCAGGCGGCTGGTCTTGTCGAGGAACGGGTGCTGCGCGAGCATGTTCTCGAAAAACGCGCCGGGGTGGCGCTCGACTATCTCATACTCGTCGTAGCCGCCGAGCTTCATGACCTTTTCGCACAGGGCCTCGGCCATGATGAACATGTCGCCCGAGGGGACCTTGGCGACGACATAGCTCTCGCGCGGGTGCATGGCGATGGCGAGGTTGCCGGGCAGGGTCCATATGGTGGTCGTCCAGATGACGAAATAGAGCCTGCCGAGATCGAGATGGCCGAGCTTGCCGAGGTCGTCCTTCATGGCGAACTTGACATAGACGGAGGTGCAGGGGTCGTCCTGATACTCTATCTCGGCCTCAGCCAGCGCCGTCTCGTCGTGCGGGCACCAGTACACGGGCTTGAGGCCCTTGTAGATGTAGTCTTTCTCATACATCTTGCCGAACACCTTGACCTCCTCGGCCTCGAAGGACGGAGCCATGGTGGTGTAGGGCTTGTCCCACTCGCCGAGCACACCGAGGCGCTTGAACTCGTCGCGCTGGATATCGACGAAGTTCTGCGCAAAGGCCTCGCAGGCGCTGCGGAATTCGGGGATGCTCATACGCTTGCGGTTGAGCTTCTGCTGCTTTATGATGGCGCTCTCTATGGGCATGCCGTGGTTGTCCCATCCGGGGACATACGGGGCCTGAAAGCCTGACATGTTCTTATATTTGACTATGAAGTCCTTTACGCACTTGTTGAGCGCATGGCCCATGTGCAGATGCCCGTTGGAGAACGGGGGGCCGTCGTGCAGGACGAAACGGGGCTTGCCGTCGTTTCGGGCGACCATCTTGTGGTAAAGGTCGGCGTCGTACCACGCCTTGAGCATGTCGGGCTCACGCTTGGGCAGTCCGGCACGCATGGGAAAATCGGTCTTCGGGAGATTGACCGTCGCGTTGTAATCCTGAGGCATTTAAGCTTACTCCAATCTGTCTGTAAATCCTGTTATTTGCCCTCTTCTTTTCCGCCGTAGCGCAGGTCGTCAAAGCTGAAGCTGCGGGCATTGACGGGGGTGAACTGCCTGGTGGGCGAGTCGGAATCATTGTCTTTGGGGCTTATCTTATCGATCTCGCGGCTGAGATCCACGCCTGGGCCCGCGCTCGCGCTCTCGCTGGCAGCTTTGGCCACATTTTTCTGTATCTCGCGCACAGTGTCGTCGTCGGCTTTGCCGCCGGGCAGGTCGTCGATTATCTTCATCTCGCCGATGTGGTCGTAAAAATCGAGCTGCTTGGTGCATATCATGCGCATGGCCTCGAGGAACTGGGCGGAGGAGCGCTTGGCCTCCACGAGGCGCGCCTCCTCATTTGCCACCTCGAGCTTGGCGTCGCGGGTGAGCCTTGCGGCCTTGGCCTCAGCCTCGGCCACCATGCGCTCGCTCTTGGCCTTGGCCTCGGCCTCCATCTGGGAGCCGACTTTCTGGGCCGACACGAGCGCGAGGCGCATCGCCTCTTCGCTGCCGCGGTATTCCTCTATCTTGTTGGCGAGGACCTTGAGCTTTGCCTTGAGCGTGGCGTTCTCCTTCTGGAGAGCGGCAAACTCGTCGCGCATCTGGTTGAGAAAATCGTCGACCGCGGCCATATCATAGCCGCCGAACACAGCCTTTTCAAAGGTCTTGTCCATTATGTCCTGAGGAGTCATCATATCTCTACCCTTTCTTTATGTACGCAGCTCAGAGATAGAGCCCGTTGTTTTCCAGCTCGTCGACTATGTCGCCGCTGAGGCCGACGTTCTGCGGCGTGATGAGATAAGTATTCACGGCGATGCGCTTTACTATGCCGTCGAGGGCATAGGCCGCTCCGCTGAGGAAATCGAGCAGGCGGCGGGCCGAATCCTTGTCTGTCTGCTCGAGATTGAGCACGACGGTGCGGCGCTCGCGCAGGTGGTCGACGGTGCTGGTGGCGGTGTTGTTGTCAAAGTGCTCGGGCTTGAGGATGACGACCTGGAGCTGCGCCGTGGTGCTGACGTTCATGACGCGGCTGTTCTGGGCGAAGGGGTTGGCCGCGGGCGAGGTCGCGCTCTGATAGCTCGAGGCGGCCGGCGCGCTCTGGCGCACCGGTTCGGAGGGAGTCGGGGCCTGGGCCGTTCCTTCCTCTGTTACCGGAAACTCGTCCTCTGCGACGGCATCGTCGTCGAAATAGGGATCGTTTTCATCGTAGGGTCGGGCGAGGTTTTTAAAGCTGTCGAGGATACCCATATCTTTACCTCCGGTTCATTTCGTGTAGTCGCGGGCGCCGAAAATAGCGGATCCTATGCGGACCATATTGGCGCCCTCAAGGATGGCGTCGCGGTAGTCGGCGCTCATCCCCATGGACAGAAAGTCCATAATAATATTATTATTATATTTTTTTGCCCCAATGTCAACAAAAAGGTCATGCATTTGAGCGAAATATGCCCTGTTTTTCGCGCTGTCGTCCGAAACCGGGGGCACTGTCATCAGTCCGCGCACCCTCACGCCGGCGCTTCCGGCCGCCGTGTCGAGCGCCTGCGGCAGCAGATCGAGCGCCATGCCGGTCTTGTTGGCCTCGCCGCCGATGTTCAGCTCTATGAGTATGTCCTGCACTATGCCGAGCTTTTCGGCGCGCTCGGATATGAGTCCTATGAGTTCCGGCGAGTCGGCCGACTCGATGAGGTCGACATTGCCGACGACGTTTTTCACCTTGTTTTTCTGAAGATGTCCGATAAAATGGAGCGGCGCGCCGTCGTAGGCGTGCTCGGAGAGCTTTTGCAGCATCTCCTGCACGCGGTTCTCGCCGCAGGCGTCGACCCCGGCGGCCACGGCCTGGCGCACGGCGTCGGAGCCGTTCATCTTGCTCGCGGCGACGAGCTTTATGTCGCTCCCATGCCGCCCGCTCTCCTCCGCGGCGCGCGCGATCTCTGCGCGCAGTCTCTCTATGTTTTCCGCGATGCTCATTTTGCTTGTGCCTCCTGTATATCATCCGCGAGCAGCACCTCGACCCCGGCGCGCAGGCGCGGGGACGAGATGAGCGCGGTGTCGTTCGATGTGAACAGCAGCTCGACCGCCGTCTTTTCGGCGCGGCCGAGGCTCAGCGCCTCGACATACGGGCCGTCGCCGTCGTCTCTCACGGCGGCCGCCGGCACGGCGAGGCCGGTATATTCCCCGAGGAGCAGCTCGGCGCTCACGCCGCGCATGTAGACGGCGCGCGTATCGGAGCCGGAAAAGCGCATCGGCACCATTCCGCCGTCCGGGCTGCCTTTTTCCAGGAGCGTCAGCTCCATGCCGCTCCAGTATCCGCTCTCCAGCGTGCACTCGTCGCCCGGCTCGAGAGCGGAGACGAGCTCCGCCTCGGCCACGGCGTAAAACTCCCAGTCGGAGCGGGTTATCACGCGGCCGGCGCCGGGCACCGGCGCGGCCGCGTCTGCAAACTCTATTATGTCCTCGATCTCGAGCCCGGGCGCCGGAGCGCCCTCCAGCCCGTCGGTGTGGTGCGAAAACGCGCCGCTCGCCGGCGCGCCCACAGCCGCGGACACGCGCTGGAGCTCGTCGAGACCGCCGCCGCAGTCCGGCCAGAGCAGCTCGCTGCGCACGAACACGCCGTATACCGGCGCCGAAACGCGCACAGTGCTCTCGCGCAGGACGGCGGCGCTCCGGCCGCAGCCGCACAGCAGAGCCAGTGCCAGTGCCAGACACAGCGGCCGCATCATCCCTCCGAACTCTCGCCCAGCGGCAGCGGACGCGGGGGCACCACCGTGCTTATGGCGTGCTTATATATCATCTGCTGCCGGCCGTCGGTCTCGATGATGACGACGAAGCTGTCGAATCCGCGCACCGTGCCCTTGAACTGGAACCCGTTCATAAGGAAAACGGTGACCGTCATATGCTCGCGCCGCGCGGCGTTGAGCACCATGTCCTGAAGGTTTAGCTGTTTCTGCATATCTGGCCGCATCCTTTCGCCGGCGGCCTCATCTGATATTAGCACAGGCGGCCGCCGCATAAAATAGTTATATTGCACAAAAGCTGTGCTTTAGCTATTTTATACCGCGCGCGGCCAAAAACTCCGTCGAAACGAGTCGCGCCCGCTCAATATCGGCCACGGGCCCAGGCCAGCTTATGCGCAGGGCCTCTCCGTCGCGCCGCAGCCATGTGAGCTGGCGCTTGGCATAGCGCCGCGAGGCGCGCTTTATCTCCTCGACGGCGGCGGCGACGCTCATCTCCCCGTCTATGGCGGCGGCCATCTCCTTATAGCCTATTGCCTGCATGGCCGTGCCCGAGCGCCTGACCCCGCTGTCCAGCAGGGCGCGCACCTCCCCCTCGAGGCCGAGGCGCACCATCTCGTCTACCCGCGCGTCTATGCGCCTGTACAGGTCCTCGCGAGAGGCGAAATCGAGCACTATTTTCGCCGCGCTGTACCTCGGTTCCCGCGCGGCGTCGAGCTCGTCGAGCTCGGTCATGGTCTTTCCGGTGAGACGGCAGACCTCCATCGCGCGCACGAGGCGTTTTTTGTCCCCGCTCGCGAGCTTTGCTGCCCTCATCGGGTCGAGCCGGGCGAGCTCGGCCCTGAAGGCCTCGCCGCCTATCTCGTCGTAGCGCGCCCCGAGCTCAGCGCGCAGCCCTGGGTCGAGCGGCGCTTCATAGCCCCGCCCGCGCACCAGCGAGTCGACATACAGCCCCGTCCCGCCGACGACTACCGGCAGCCTGCCGCGCGAGAGGATGTCCTGCACGCAGCGGTCGGCCATCTCCACATAGCGCGACACGGAAAAATCCTCGTCAGGGTCGGCCACGTCTATCATGTGGTGCACGGCGGCGGCCCGCTCGGCCGGCGTGGGCTTTGCCGTGCCTATGTCCATGCGGCGGTATATCTGCATGGAGTCGGCCGAGACTATCTCCCCGCCGAGCGCCCTCGCGAGCGCTATGCCGAGCGCGGTTTTGCCCGTGGCCGTCGGCCCGGTAATGACGGCTATGCTGTCCAACGGCAGCCACCCCCTTTTTATTGAGATCAAATGTTGACTTTTCAACATGTTATTGATAAAATTAGTTGCCCCGCCGTTGCGGCGGAATTTTTCGTAAAAGGATAATGAGTTATGAAGATAAAGATCTCTGCTGACAGCACCTGCGACCTGCCCAAGGATCTGGCCGCAAAATACGGCATCGGCATCACGCCGCTCTATGTCGTCATCGACGGGCGCGAGCTGCGCGACGGCGATGAGATAACTCCAGAGGACATATACCGGCATGTCTCATCCGGCAAAGGGATGTGCTCCACCGCCGCCGTGAGCTACGGCGACTACATGGATGTGTTCGGCGCCTGGCTCGAAGAGTACGACGAGATCGTACATTTCACGATAAGCCAGTCCATGTCGGCCTGCTATCAGAACGCGTGCATGGTCGCGCAGAAGCTCGGCCGCATACACGTCGTCGACAGTGCGAGCCTCTCGGTAGGCATATCGATGCTCGCCGTCCGCGCGGCAGAGATGGCCGCCGCCGGCGCCACGGCCGATGAGATCGTCGCCGAGACCGAGGCGATGAAAGAGCGGCTCGACGTGAGCTTCGTCATCGAGACGCTCGAGTATCTCTGGAAGGGCGGGCGGTGCAGCGCCGTCGCCGCGCTGGGTGCTAACCTGCTGCACCTGCGCCCGAGCATCGAGCTCCACGGCGGAGCCATGGAGGTCTCGAAGAAATACCGCGGCGCCCTCGAGAAATACATCCCGAAATATCTCTCCGACCGGCTCTCCGCCGGCAGCTTCGACCGCCGCCGCGCCTGGATAGTCGACAGCGGCATAGACGAGGGCATCCGCGCCGCCGCCATGGAGCAGGTGAAAGCGAGCGGCCTCTTCGACGAGGTGCTCTACGCCCGCGCGGGCTGCACGATATCGAACCACTGCGGGCCGAACACCCTCGGCGTCATAATGATGAGGGCGGAATAAGTCCGCCGGACATGCCCGGGAGCTCAGTCCCGGGCATTTTTCTGCACAAATGCGGCTCAGGTCCGCTTGAACAGCTTGTCGAGCTCCTTTTTCGTGAGCGACACGGCCACGGGCCGCCCGTGCGGGCAGTACTTCACCTCGCCGGAGAACACGGCTGCGGCGATGGCGCGCAGATCCTCCGGCTCACTGGAGCGGCCGGCCTTAATCGCGGCCTTGCACGCCATGGTGTGCAGCACGCTGTCGTCGCCGTCGGAGCCGAACGAGCGCGCGAGCTCCTCTATCGTGCTCTGTATCTCGGGGATGTCGATGTCCGCCCGCGCCGCGCGGACGATCACCTCGCCCTCGCCGAACGGGGCGGCGTCGAAGCCGAGCTCTTCAAAGCGCCCGGGCTCAGCCTCCACGGCGGCAAAGGTCTGCGGGTCGGCGCGGAAAATGACCGGCGGCAGCAGGGACTGCACCATCGGCGGCTCGGCATTGCGCTTTAGCCGGTCGAATATCATGCGCTCGTGCGCCGCGTGCTTGTCTATGAGGACCAGCTCGCCGCCGCGCTCCACCACTATGTAGGTGTTCATCGCCTCGCCGATCAGCCGCCAGGGCTCCGCGGCAGCGGCCTCGGCGAGCGCGCCGCTGAGCTGTTCGGGCTCGGGCTCCGGCTGCGGCTGCGGCCGGGCGGGCCTCGGAGCGCTCGCCGGAGCCGGAGCAGGGCGCTGGGGCACGGGGCTCCGGGCTGGCTGCGCACAGTCGCGCAGCGGGAAGGTCACGCGCTCCGCCGGGGCGCCGCCGTAGGTCTTGGGGGGAGCGTAGCCCCCGGAGAGGAAGCGCTCGCCGTACTCCTCGGCGGAGACGACGCGGAAGCTCTTTTTCTCCGGGGCGTGCGGCCCCTCGACGTGCCTCTCGGGCGGCAGCGGCGCGCTTTTAATCTCGGCCTCGCGGGCCGGCTCCTCACGGCCGAGCGCGGAGAGCACCGAGTAGTACACAGCGTCGTAGACCTTTTTCTCGTCCGAGAACTTGACCTCGGCCTTGGTCGGGTGGACGTTCACGTCGACGCCGGCATAGCTGAGGTTTATGTGCAGCACGCAGGCGGGGAAGCGGCCCGTGAGCAGCGTGTTCTTATATGCGTTTTCGAGCGCGGCCTGCAGCGTGAGCGAGCGTATCGGACGGCCGTTCACGAAAAAGAACTGCTGCGCGCGGTTCCCTCTGCCGGCGGCGGGGGAGGACACAAAGCCCTCGACCTCTATCTCATCGCCGCCGCCGGAACACGGCAGCATGCCGCGCACCGCCTCTGCGCCGAGCACGGCGTAGCACGCGGAGACGAGCTTGCCGTCGCCGGGGGTGAAAAACTCCTCTTTCCCGTCGCGCAGGCAACGGAACGACACCTCCGGATGTGCGAGGGCGCAGCGCTGTGCCACGGCGACGCACTGGGCCTGCTCGGAACGGTCGCTCTTCATGAATTTCAGGCGCGCGGGGGTGTTGTAAAACAGGTCGCGCACGGTCATCACCGTGCCGTCGGGGCATCCGGCCTCGCGCATATACTGGATATCCCCGGCTTCGACCTCCATCTCGACGCCGGACCCGGCCCCGCGCTCGCGCGTGGTGAGCTCTATGCGCGACACGGCGGATATGGCCGCGAGCGCCTCGCCGCGGAAGCCGAGAGTCCCTATGGCCTCGAGGCCGCGCTCGTCTTTTATCTTGCTGGTCGCGTGGCGCAGGAAGCACACGCCCGCGTCCTCCGGCGCCATGCCGGAGCCGTCGTCGGCCACGCGGATGAATGTGAGCCCGCCGCGCTCTATCGAGAGCGTCACGTTTTTCGCCCCGGCGTCGACCGAGTTCTCGAGCAGCTCCTTGACGACCGAGGCCGGGCGCTCGACGACTTCGCCCGCCGCGATGAGGTCGGCCACATGCGGCGGAAGTATGTTTATAAAAGGCATATGGGGCCTCCCGTCTGAGTTTCGTAATAATATATTCTATCGCAAAATCATTGTAAATTCCATAGGGAAATGATAAAATCATCAGATAAGACTGAAAAAGGAAAACGGTAACAGATATGGCCATTGAGATAAGCAGAGACGACATTGAGACCCAGCTCGCCGTGTGCCGCAGGCTGCGCCGGCGCTTCGAGGCCGGCGGCAGGCAGCCGCTCGCCCTCGTCGACACCTACGGGTGCCAGCAGAACGAGGCCGACTCCGAGCGCCTGCGCGGCTATCTCGCCGAGATGGGCTGCACATTCACCACAGATGAAAACGCGGCCGACATCATAGTCATAAACACCTGCGCCATCCGAGAGCACGCGGAGCAGCGCTTCCTCGGGAACCTCGGCGCCCTCACGCACACAAAGCGCCGCCACCCCGGGCAGATAGTTGCCGTGTGCGGCTGCTCGGTGCAGCGGCCGGAGATGGCCGAGAGGATAAAGCGCTCGTTCAGGCTCGTCGACCTCGCCTTCGGCCCCCACGCGCTCTGGCGCTTTCCCGAGCTGCTGGAGCGCAGGCTCGACGGCGGCTCGCGGGTGTTCGACCTCTCGGGCGCCCCCGGCTCCATCGCCGAGGGCGTGCCCGTCGTGAGGCAGGGCAGCGTCAAGGCCTGGCTGAGCGTGATGTACGGCTGCAACAACTTCTGCTCCTACTGCATAGTGCCCTATGTGCGCGGCAGGGAGCGCTCGCGACGGCCGGAGGAGATCCTCGCCGAGGCGCGGCAGCTCGTCGCCGACGGCTACAAGGACATCACCCTGCTCGGGCAGAACGTGAACTCCTACGGGCGCGACCTCGGCACGGGCATAAACTTCGCCCGGCTCCTGCGCATGATAAACGACATCCCCGGAGACTTTGTCATCCGGTTCATGACGAGCCATCCGAAAGACGCCACCGAGGAGCTCTTCCGCGCCATGGCCGAGTGTGAAAAGGTCGAGCGGCACATCCATCTGCCCCTCCAGTCGGGCAGCGACAGGATACTCAGGGCGATGAACCGCGTGTACGACTCCGAAAAATACCGCTCGCTGGTCGAGCTCGCGCGCAGCCTCATGCCCGACATCGTCATCACCACCGATATCATCGTCGGCTTCCCCGGCGAGACCGCGGAGGACTTTGAGGACACCATGCGCATGGTCGAGCGCGTGCGCTACGACGCGATGTTCACCTTCATCTTCTCGCCCCGCGAGGGCACGCCGGCGGCAAAAATGCCGGACGACACCCCGCGCAGCGAAAAGCTCGAGCGCTTCGACCGCCTGCTGGAGCTCGCAAACCGCATCTCCGCCGAAAAGCACGCCGAATATCTCGGCAAAACCGTGCGCGTGCTGGTCGACGGCGAGAGCGGCGACGAGCTCTTCCCGCTCACGAGCCGCACAAAGGGCGGCAGGCTCGTCCATCTGCGCGGCGGCCGCGAGCTCATAGGGCGGTTTATCGACGTGCGGATAACCGACGCGCGCACCTGGGCCCTGTTCGGCGAACAGGCGTGACGCGTTTTTTCGAGGCGGCTCAAAAGAAAACCGCCGGATAAATCTTGAAGCTAGGAGGCGCTCCCGTGGCCGACATGACACCCATGCGGAAGCAATACAAGGAAATAAAGAAACAGCATGAGGACTGCCTGCTGTTCTTCCGTCTCGGCGACTTCTATGAGATGTTCGACGAGGACGCCATAACTGCCTCGCGCGAGCTCGAGCTCGCGCTCACCACCCGCGACCGCGGCAAGCCCGAGGACGAGCAGACGCCCATGTGCGGCGTGCCGTACCACTCCTGCGAGGCATACATCGCCAGGCTCATCGCCAAGGGCTACAAAGTCGCCATCTGCGAACAGCTTGAAGACCCTCGCTCCGTCAAAGGCCTCGTCAAGCGCGGCGTCGTGCGCATAATCACGCCCGGCACCGTCACGGAGAGCTCCATGCTCGAGGAAAACCGCTCGAACTATATCGCCGCCGTCTACATCGACGGCCAGCGCGGCGGAGCGGCGTTCTGCGACATAAGCACCGGCGAGTTCTGCCTCGCCGCCTTCGACAGCTCGGCCGAGGGGCACATCCTCAACGAGCTGGGCCGCTTTTCCCCGCGCGAGGCCGTGCTGAGCGAGGGCGCGGCCGCCTGCGGCGCCGTGACGGAGTTTCTGCAGCTCAAGCTCGGCTGCATAACCGAGCCGGACGGCGGCCGCTTTGACCTGGAGGGCGCGAGAGAGCGCCTGCGCTCCCAGTTCGGCGAGGAGGCGGAGGGCTGCGCGCCCGAAGCCCTGCGCGCCGCCGGCGCGCTCATCGGCTACATCAGCGAGACGCAGCACAGCCGCCTCGAACACATCCGCAGGATAGACGTCTATACCGACGGCCGCTTCATGGAGCTAGACTACGCCACGCAGCGCAATCTCGAGCTCATCGAAAACCTGCACGGCGAGCTGAGCGACACGCTGCTCAGCGTGCTCGACTCGGCGCTCACGCCCATGGGCCGGCGCACGCTGAGATCATGGGTCATCCGCCCGCTCACATCGCCGACGGCGATACGCGAGCGGCTCGCGAGCGTGCGCGAGCTGCACGGCGGCAACGTCCTGCGCGGCGAGCTGAGGTCCGCCCTCGGCCGCATAGGCGACATTCAGCGCATCACCGGGCGCGCGGTATACGGCACGGTGAACGCCCGCGACCTGCGCGCGCTCGGCGGCTACATGCAGGCGCTGCCGCGCATAATCGAGCTCACGGCCGGCTGCTCGGCGGCCCTGCTCAAAAAAGTGAACGCCATGCCCCGGCTCGACGACGTGGCCGGGCGCATAACCGGCACGCTCTGCGACGATCCTCCTTTCTCCGTCCGCGAGGGCGGGATGATACGCTCCGGCGTGAGCGAGGAACTCGACCGCCTGCGCGACATGCGCGACAACGGCTCGCGCCTCATCTCCGAGCTCGAGCAGCGCGAGCGCGAGCGCACCGGCATAAAAAAGCTGCGCGTCGGCTACAACAAGGTCTTCGGCTATTACATAGACGTGCCGCGCTCCGCCGGGCAGGACGGCCTGCCCGACGACTACATACGCAAGCAGACGCTCGTGTCGAACGAGCGCTACATAACCAACGAGCTCAAGGAGCTCGAAAACTCGCTGCTCACCGCGCGCGACCGCATAGGCGAGCTGGAGTACGACATGTTCACCGAGCTGCGCGCCTATGTCGCCGCACGCGTGGACGACATTTCCGCCGCGGCCGAGGAGGTCGCCGTGCTCGACACGCTGTGCTCCTTTGCCGAGGCCGCCGTGCGCAACGGCTACTGCGAGCCGCAGGTCGGCTTCACCGGGCGCATAGACATAGTTGACGGGCGGCACCCCGTGGTCGAGCGGGCGCAGAGCGACAGGCGCTTCGTGCCGAACGACGTGCATCTCGGCGGCGAGTCCGGACGTGTCGCCATCATCACCGGCCCGAACATGGCCGGCAAAAGCACTTACATGCGCCAGACGGCTCTGATAGTGCTCATGGCGCAGATGGGCTCGTTCGTGCCGGCGCGCAGCGCCGACATCGGCGTGGTCGACCGCGTGTTCACCCGCATCGGCGCGAGCGACGACCTCGCCTCCGGCCAGAGCACTTTCATGGTCGAGATGAACGAGGTCGCGCACATCCTCGCCAACGCCACAGCCGACAGTCTGCTCATCCTCGACGAGATAGGACGCGGCACCTCGACCTACGACGGCATGGCCATAGCCAGGGCCGTGCTCGAATACTGCGCCGACGTGAAAAAGCTCGGCGCCAAGACCATGTTCGCGACGCACTACCACGAGCTGTCCGAGCTCGAGGGCGTGGTCGAGGGCGTGCGCAACTACAACATCACGGCGAAAAAGCAGGGCGGCGGGCTCATCTTCCTGCGCAAGATAGTCCCCGGCGCGGCCGACGACAGCTACGGCATAGAGGTCGCAAAGCTCGCCGGAGTGCCGGAGACGGTCATCCGCGCGGCGCGGCGCTATCTCGGTGAGCTCGAGAGCCAGGGCGCGGCCGCCGCTCCGCATGAAAAGCCCGGGGCCGACCCCGGCCAGGTGAGCTTCGGCGACATCACCGGCTCCGCCATCGCCGAAAAGCTCCGCAAGGCCCAGCTCGACGTGATGACGCCCATAGAGGCGCTGAACCTGCTCTATCAGCTCAAAAAGGAGGCGGAGACCGGCTCGTGAGACAGACCATGACCCGCAGGGCCGCGCTCGCCCTGCTCATCTACCTGCCCATACACACAGTGCTCATGCCCGTCGCAATAAACTGGCACGCCGCGGCCTACCCGGGCGTGTACACAACCCTCGAGTACAATGTGAGCTATCTCGTTGTGTCGTTCGCAGCCGTGCTCATCATGGGCTTCGGCTATCTGAGGCGCGAGTTCGACACGCTGCTCGACAACAAGATGCCCGCGCTCATCACGCTCATACAGGGCTATTTCATCTACATACTCCTCGGCTATCTGATGGTGACGGCCATCCTCCTGCTCGCCGGGAACATCACCTGGTCGAACCCCAACGACGCGAACATAGTCGGCATGGCCGCCGGCGACACGCGCAAAGTGCTCGCGATGACCGTGTTCCTCGGCCCGATGATCGAGGAGACCCTGTTCCGCGGCGCCCTGTTCGGCACCTTGAGGCGGCACAGCCGCACTGCGGCCTACGTCGTGTCCATCGCGCTCTTCGCCCTGCTGCACGTCTGGCAGTACGCCGCGCTGGGCGGCCCGGCCCTGCTGATATACATGCTCGACTACCTGCCCGCGGGCTTCGTGCTCGCCTGGTGCTATGAGCGCAGCGGCAGCGTCTGGACCAGCATCATATTCCACATGTGCGTGAACTTCTCCGCCATGTCCGCCCTGCCAGCGTAAAAACGCGAAAAGCCCCCGCCGCAGCGGGGGCTTTTTTATGTATCTCAGGCGTTTTTTGCTATGACCTCGCGGTACTCGTCCGCGCTCTTCACTCTTCCGACGGCCGAGAGCGAGAACCCCTCCGGCGCGAGAAGTTCTCCGGCCAGGGCGGCGATATCTCCGGCCGTCACGGCCTCGCAGCGCTCGATGACCTCCCCGGCGGTGAGGCAGCTGCCGAGCGTGACCAGCGACGAGCCCATGCGGTTCATGCGCGAGGAGGTGCTCTCCTCGGCCAGCAGGAGGCCGCTGCGCAGCTGTTCGAGCGCGCGGGAGCGCTCCGCCTCCGTCACTCCGCACTCGCGCAGGCGGCGCACCTCTTCGAGGATGAGGCCGAGGGCCTTCATCTCGCTCTCGGGGGCGACGGCCGTGTCGATGCCGACGAGGCCGCAGTCGCTGTGGCTGGAGGTGAAGCTGCCGACGGAGTAGCACAGCCCGTGCTTCTCGCGCACCGACTGGAACAGGCGCGACGAGGCCCCTCCGCCCAGGATGGTCGACATGAGCGTGAGCGCAAAGCGGCGCCCGTCGCCCGCCGGCAGCCCCGGGAAGCCGAGGCAGAGATGGTTCTGCTCCGTCGCCCGGCGCCGGAGCGAAAAGCCCGGCACATACGCGGCCGGGCGCATTTTCGGCGCGGCGGCCGGCTCCAGCTGTTCGAACAGGCCGAGTATGCGCCCGGCCTGCTCGTCCGTGAAGCTGCCGCAGAGCGCGACGGCCACGCGCGAGGGCACATAGTGCTTTTTCATGAATTTCCTGAGGGCGTCACCGCCGGCGCGCGAGAGCGTGGTCTTCGTGCCGAGTATGGGGCGCCCCAGCGCGCCGGGGAAACTCGAGGCAAACAGCCGCTCGGCCACGAGATCTTCCGGCGTGTCGGCGTACATGTCGATCTCCTCGAATATCACCGAGCGCTCGGAGGCGACGTCCGCCTCGTCGAAGCGCGAGCGGAAAAACATCTCGGCGAGCAGTTCCGCCGCCGCGTCGAGGTGCGTGTCGAGCACGCGGGCGTAAAAGCATGTGGTGTCGCGGGTGGTGTAGGCGTCGATCTGGCCGCCGATGTCGTCCATCGCGGCGGCGAGAGAACGGGCGGAGTGCCTGTCGGTGCCTTTGAAGAGCATGTGCTCTATAAAATGGGCATAGCCGCCCTCGGCGGCCGTCTCGCAGCGCGAGCCGGCGCCGACCCACACGCCCACGGCCGCCGAGCGCACGCCCGGCACATGCTCGCATATCAGGCGCACGTCGTTCGGCAGCGTTTTTATCTCTTGCAATCAAAAGCCCCCCTGTCTATGAGGAAACACACTATTTCCGCCGCCTCCGAGCGCCTCGCGCGCTCCAGCGGGCGGAAGATGTCTATGTCGTTCTGCGAACGGAAGCCCGCGGAGCGCAGGGCGGCAATATACCCGCCGGCCCAGGGGCTGATGCGGTCGTCGTCGGGATAGTCGTCCGGCCATCCCGAGCTCTCGAGGCCGAGGGCGCGTGCGGCGACAACGCTGAGCTGCTCGCGCGTGAGCCCGTCTCCTGGCCGGAAGCTGCCGTCGGGATAGCCCTCGACAAGCCCCTCCTGCGACGCCCAGAGCACGGCGGAGGCGAACCAGTCGTCCCCGGAACAATCGCAGAACGGCATGGCCGCGCCCCGAGGCTCAGGCTCGCCGGCGGCGCGCCACATGAGAGCGGCCGCCTCGGCGCGGGTGAGCTCGCCGTCGGGGTCGAGGTCCTGTCCGCCGCCGGCTCTCCCCTCCATCACCCCGAGGGACACGAGCCTGCTCAGATAAGGCCACGACCAGTGGTCCTCGGCGTCAGCCGCGCCGAACCGCCGCGCAGACGACTCCGGCACAGACTTGAACACCTCGCCTGCAGCGGGGTCGACGCCGCGCAGGCGCAGCAGCTCGCCCACGGTGACGAACTCGAACCCGCGCGCCCGCAGCTCGTCGATCGCCATGAGCGCGCCGTTTATGTCGGCCTCATCTTTGTCGTGCAGGAGGATGATGTCGCCGTCGCGGGCGTATTTGCAGATGTATGCACAGATGTTCTCCGCCGTGTAGCGCTTCCCGGACATCTGCACATACCAGCCCGGGTCCATGCTCCAGAGGATGACCGGCACTCCCGCCGCGGCGCAGACCCGCGCGTCGCAGTCGCCGTACGGCGGGCGGAACATATACTCTCCCCCGCCGAGCACAAGCACGAGAGCAGACGAGGTCTTGTCGAGCTCTGCGGCGAGCTCGGAGTCGGAGAGCTCCGTAAGCTTGGGATGGCTGTAGCTGTGGCTCGCGATCTGATGTCCCTCGGCGGCCGCGCGGACGATTATCCCGGCATTTTTCTCGATGACGTCGCCGTGCGGGTCGGTGATGGCGTTGCCCATGACGAAAAAAGTTACATGGACGCGCCGCTCACGCAGGCCGTCGAGCAGCATGGGGGTGCAGTCCGGGTTCGGCCCGTCGTCAAACGTGAGGGCGATGAGCCCGCCGCCGGCAAATGCGGGCGGCGCGGGTATGAGCAGAAGCGCCAGGAGAAGAAATGCGATAAAACGCCGGAGTCTCATGCATATCACCTCAAAAATAAGGGAGGGGCCTGCTTCCCCTCCCTGTTTTTCCGCTTGAGCTTTGGTTTTCCGTCAGGCCTCGCCGCGCTCGCGGAGGGCGTCCTTGCGGCTGAGGTTGACTCTGCCGCGGTCGTCGATCTCGGTGACCTTGACCCAGGTCATGTCGCCGACATTGAGCACGTCCTCGACCTTCTCGGTGCGCTTGAACTCGAGGTCTTTGATGTGTATCATGCCGTCCTTGCCCGGGGCGAGCTCGACGAACGCGCCTATCGGGATGATGCGGACGACCTTGCCGTAGTACAGCTGGCCGACCTCAGGCTCGAACACGATGTTCTCTATGGTCTTGCGGGCAGTGCGGCAGGCCTCGATGTCCTCGCTCGCGATGAACACGGTGCCGTCGTCCTCGATGTCGATCTTGCAGCCGGTGTCGGCGGTGATCTTCTGGATCACCTTGCCGCCGGAGCCGATGACCTCGCGGATCTTGTCGGGGTTGATCTTCATCTGTATCATCTTCGGCGCGGTGGGCGCGAGCTCGCGCCTCGGCTCGGAGATGACGGGCAGCATGACCTCGTCGAGGATCTGTATGCGGGCCTCGCGGGTGATCTCAAAGGCGTTTTTCACGATCTCGTGCTTGAGGCCGTCGTTTTTGAGGTCCATCTGGATGGCGGTGATGCCCTTCTTGGAGCCGGCGACCTTGAAATCCATCTCGCCGTGGAAGTCCTCGACGCCCTGGATATCGATGAAGGTGGTCCAGTCGTCGCCGTCCTGGATGAGGCCGCAGCTGATGCCGGCGACAGGCGCCTTGATGGGCACGCCGGCGTCCATCAGCGCGAGGCAGCTCGCGCAGATGCTGCCCTGGGAGGTGCTGCCGTTGGAGGAGAGCACCTCGCTGACGACGCGGATGGCATAGGGGAAGTCCTCGACCGACGGGATGACGGCCTCAATGGCCTTCTCGGCCAGGGCGCCGTGACCGTACTCGCGGCGGCCGGTGCTGCGGCTGCCGCGGGCCTCGCCGACGGAGTAGGACGGGAAGTTATAGTGGTGCATGAAGCGCTTGGTGTCCTCCTCCCAGATGGTGTCGAGCTTCTGGGCGGCGGAGAGGGTGTTCAGGGTGGCGACCGAGAGCACCTGGGTCTGGCCGCGGGTGAACAGGCCGGAGCCGTGCACCACGGGCAGGACGCCGACCTCGGCGGCCAGCGGGCGGATCTGGTTCATGGCGCGGCCGTCGACGCGCTTGCCCTCGAGCAGCCATGCCTTGACTATCTTCTTCTGGAGCTTGTAGGTGATCTCCTCGAGGTACTTGTCCATCTCGGGGTGATCCTCAAGGAAGAGCTCGTGCCAGTGGTCGACGAGCTTGTTCCAGCGCTCCTCGCGCACGTTCTTGTCGTCGGTGTCCATGGCCTCTTTCGCCTCGTCGAGGGTCTGATCGACTATCTTGTCGAAGAGCTCCTGGTCGAAGGCGGCGTGCTCATACTCGAACTTGGGCTTGCCTATCTCGGCGACCATCTTGTTGATGAGCTCGATGATGGGGCGGATCACATCGTGCGCCTGCACGATGCCCTCGTACATGATGTCCTCGGGTATCTCCTGTGCGGCAGCCTCGATCATGACTATCTTCTCCATGGTAGCGGCCACGGTGACATGCATCAGGCTCTTATCGCGCTCGGCCTTGGTGGGGTTGAAGAGGTATTTCTCGCCGTCCCAGCCGAGGACGACGCCGCCTATCGGGCCGTTCCAGGGGATGTCGGAGATGCTGACGGCGGCGGAGGCGCCGATCATGCCGGCGATCTCGGGCGAGCAGTCGCGGTCGACGCTCAGCACGGTGCAGCAGACGGCCACGTCGTTGCGCAGGTCGGTCGGGAAGAGCGGGCGCATCGGGCGGTCGATGAGGCGGCTGGCGAGCACGGCGGGGAGGCTCGGCCTGCCCTCGCGGCGCATGAAGCTGCCGGGTATGCGGCCGACGGCGTAGAGCTTCTCCTCAAAGTCGACGGACAGGGGGAAGTAATCGATGCCGTCTTTCGGGCGGGCGGAGGCCGTCGCGGTGACGAGCACGGTGGTCTCGCCGTATTTGACAAGGACGGCGGCGTTGGCGAGCTCGGCGAGCTTGCCGACCTCAAGAGTGAGGGGGCGGCCGCAAAGATCCATGCTGTAGCTGCGGAAATTGGGGAATTCCTTCTTGGTGATGATCATGATATGCTCCTTTCTTTTGTCTGCGGCGGAGCGATCTTTAGCACTTGAAGCCATTTTCGAAAACATTCAAACGCAGCTTCAACTGCTAAAGCAGAGGCTCCGCGGCGGGGTTTAAAGCATAATCGGATGGCGGCGGGGAAGATTCTCCCCTCCGCCATCCGATGTGGCAGCTTACTTTCTGATGCCGAGCTTGGCGATGATGGCGCGGTAGCGCTCGATGTCCTTCTTGGCCAGGTAGTCCAGGAGGCTACGGCGCTTACCGATCATCTTGTACAGGCCGCGCCGGCTGTGGTTGTCCTGGGCGTGGACCTTCAGGTGCTCGGTGAGCTGGTTGATGCGCTCGGTGAGGATGGCGATCTGGACCTCGGGAGAACCGGTGTCGTTCTCGTGGGTCTTGTTCGCCTGGATGACGGAGGTCTTCTGCTCCTTGGTGATCATTGGCAAATCTTCCTTTCTTTAATTGATACCCAACAGGGCCGGGTCGAGGGCGGAAAGGACTCGCGGGCGCGGCCCGCCTGTCTCCCAAAACCAGGCTCAGGGGCAAAATGCATATCATTTTACCATGACATTCATATTTTGTAAAGGGGTATAAGCGCATCCCAGGGCGAAAAAGCGCCCGGAGCGCCGCCATGCGGCGATTTTTTTCGCTCCGTGAATAAAATGCCGCTTTTCCCGGCACCATATACGCGAGCAGAACAGAAAAGGAGCGAGAAAAATGGACAAAATCGCGCTTATACTCACCATAATCGGCGGCCTCAACTGGGGCAGCATAGGCATATTCCGATTCGATCTCGTGGCCTGGCTGTTCGGAGGCCAGACCGCCACGGTGAGCCGCGTGGTGTACACCCTCGTCGGCCTTGCGGCCATATGGTGCATCTCCCTGCTGTTCCGGGAGAGGGCGCTCGACGAAGGCGTGTAAAAAGGACAGAAAATGCCGGCGCAGCTGCGCCGGCATTTTTTACTTGCGCCGCGTCTCAGGCCGCCCTCTTTTTCTCGGGGAGCTGGGCAATGACTATCGCGGCAAACATCACGCAGCACCCCACGATCTCGCGCGCCGCCGGCATCTGGCCGAGGATTACTATGCCGCCGAGCACGGCGAACACGCTCTCGAGGCTGAGTATCATGGAGGCGACGGTCGGGTTCGTGTACTTCTGGCCTATGATCTGCAGGGTATAACCCACGCCGGATGACATGACGCCGGCATAGAGCACGGGGCCCCACGCGGCGAGCAGAGCGCTGAAATCCGGCTTTTCAAAGATGAACGTCAGCACAAGCGCGATAGCGCCGCAGACGAAAAACTGTATGCACGACATGCGCACCCCGTCGACCAGGGGCGCGAAGCGGTCTATGATCTGGATGTGTACGGCAAACACGACCGCGCAGGCGAGCACCATGAGGTCGCTCCCGCGCACGGAGCCGAGCCCGTCGGTAACGCACAGGAGGTAGAGCCCGAAGATGGACATGGCCACGCACAGCCATATGATGGGGCGGGGCTTTTTGTGCATGAGCAGGCCGAGCAGCGGGACAAAGAGGATATACAGCGCCGTGATGAAGCCGGCCTTTCCCGATGAGGTGCCGGCGGCTATGCCCGCCTGCTGCAGAAGGCTCGCCACGCCGAGCGCCACGCCGCAGAGCACGCCGCCGATGACGAGTGTCCGGCCGCCTTTCGGCGCCGGGCTCTCCCCGGAGCGGCGGCGCATGCCGTCCATGAGCGCGATGACGGGCAGGAGCGCAATTCCGCCGATGAAGCTGCGCGCCGCGGTGAACGCGCAGGGGCCGATGTAGTCCATGCCCACGGATTGGGCCGTGAAAGCCGTGCCCCAGATGAGCGCCGTCAGCAGCAGGGCCAGGTTTCCGAACATATGTTTGCTTGAGTTCAAAGACAGATCACTACCTTATTGAGATGTGGCTCGTCACACCGCCGCGCCCGCGAGGTCGAACCCGACCTTGACGAACAGCAGCGCCAGGACGGCGAACATTATCTTGCGCACGTTTTTGCTGCCCCCGCGCATGGCGTAGCCGGAGCCGGCATAGTACCCGAGGCCGCAGGCGACGGCGGCCGGGATGACTATGAGATAGGCCACCTTGCCGGCGGCAATATATATGACCATGGACGTGAGGTTCGACGCAAGATTTGCAACCCTGCCGCAGGCCGACGACACGAGCAGGTCCGTGCCGAGGACGGCGGTGAACCCTATGATGAGAAATGTGCCCGCGCCGGGCCCTATGAGGCCGTCATAAGCTCCGCAGGCGGCGCCGACGAGCAGGGACAGCGCCGCTCTCCGGCGGCGGGACATGTCCTTTTCGCCCGATGTCTCAAGCCCGAACCCGCGGTTGAACACGAGGAACAGCGCGACGCACGGCAGCGCCACGAGCAGCACCGTGCGCAGCACCTGCTCCGGCAGGGCGAGGGCGAGGCGCGTGCCTATCGCGGAGCCGATGAGCGAGCCGACTGCGCCGGGTACGGCGATCTCGCCGCGCACCTGCCCTCCGCGCAGATACCTCAGCACCGACACCGAGGTGCCGAGCCCCGACACGGTCTTGTTGGTGCCAACGGCAAGGTGGGTCGGCAGCCCGGCGATGAGATATGCGGGCAGCGATATTATCCCGCCGCCGCCGGCGACGGAGTCGACAAATCCGGCGAGGAAAACGAGCGGGCAAATTATCAGGCAGTCAAAAAGAAAATCTGTCATATCCATCCCCCAGGCAGCACGCAATGTACTATATGATAATACAGCTTTCCATTTTTTTCAACAAAAAACATATCGTAAATACATCAAATATATCAAAAAACAGCGCCCCAAACGGGGCGCTGCTCTCTGCTTTGACTGGGATGCGGATCTCACTGCTGATAGTAGGCCAGCCCGAGGTCTTCTATCATCTGCTTGCTCTCAGCACAGACATCGGTGTAATACTGGGTAAAGTCCTCTGCGTTGAGATACATGACAGGCTGGAGAAGATCAACCATGGAAGCCTG
>CAJFRI010000016.1 GCA_904419385.1 Candidatus Heteroscillospira lomanii | reverse complement strand
GGAGCGAGATTATGCGGGCGATGGACGTGTCCTTTACGAGGGTGATTATCTCGTTCGACATGGGCGGCACTATGCGCTTTATCATCTGGAACAGCGTGATCTTGAAGAAGATCTGCCGTTTCGTCATGCCGAGCACCAGCCCGGCCTCCGTCTGCCCAACGGGCACGCCCTGTATGCCTCCGCGGTAGATCTCGGAGAAATAGCAGGCGTAGTTGATGATGAAGGCGATGGATGCGGCGAGGAATCTGCCGGACTCGCCGCTCGGCCAGGGTGACGTATCGAGTATCTGGCCGGGCACATAGAAGATTATGTACAGCTGGAGCATCAGCGGCGTGCCGCGTATGACCCACACGACCAGCCGCGATATGAGCGAGACCGGCTTGAACGCCATGAGCACGGCGGCGAGCCGTTTTGATTTCGCCGCCCGCCCGAGCCGCGCGAGCGGGGCCCAGCGGTTCATCGAGCCGAAAGATATCACGAGCCCGAGCGGCAGCGCGCCTATGAGAGTCACGACGAAGAGCTTGAGCGTCGTGACGAAGCCGTCGTTCAGCGCGCCTATGACGGTTATTATCATGTCCTGCATGTCGTGGACCCGCCTTTCAAACAGGGCAAAAGCAGAGGGAGCGCTCTCCCTCTGCCCTGCCGTTATTTTTTGTGTCTGGGCTTAACGCTCGATGAGCGCGGCCTGTACGCCGTAGGTCTCGGCGATGGTCTGCATGCTGCCGTCGGCATAGCACTCGTCGAGGAAGGCGTCGAGCTCGGCGGCGAGGTCGGAGCCCTTGCGGAAGCCGATGCCGTATTCCTCGGTGGTGAGGCCGACGGTGTAGGTGAGGTCGTCATAGCTGGTGCCCTCGCCTATCATGGCGGCGGCCATCAGAGAGTCGATGACGGCGGCGTCGCAGGTGCCGGAGCTGACCTCGAGCAGGGCGGTGGCCTGGTCGAGGACGGGCGTGCTGGTGTAGCCGAGCTCGGCGATGGCGGCCTCACCGGCGCTGCCGGCCTCGACGGCGATGTTCAGCCCGGCGAGGCTCTCGGCGGTCTGGTACTGGTCGGCCACGTCGGCCTTCACGACGACGACCTGGGCGTTGTTGAGGTAGGGCTCGGAGCACTCCATGGCGCTGGTGACCTCGTCGGTGAGGGTCATGCCGTTCCACACGACGTCGATGGTCTTGCCGTCGAGCTCAAGGATCTTGCTGTCCCAGTCGATGAGCTGGAACTGGGGCTCGACGCCGAGATGCTCGGCGAAGGCGCGGGCGAGGTCGGCGTCAAAGCCGATCCACTCGCCGCTCTCATCGCGGTAGTCCATGGGGTCGAACTCGGTGATGCCGATGATGAGGGTGCCCTTGTCCTGGACATAGGCGAGGTCGCTCTCGGCCTCGGGCTCGGAGCTCTCGGGGGCGTCGCTCTCCTCGAGAGGGAGATTCACGTCGCTGGCGGTGTTCGCGGGTGCGGTCTCCTCGGCGTCTCCGCCGCAGGCGGCGAACATGCAGAGGCAGAGGCACAGCGCGAGCAGCAGTGCAAGTTTCTTTTTCATTATGTGTTTCCTCGTTTCGTTTTGTAGTAGCCAAGCAGCCGGTTAGTGATTCAGCGTGCTAAAGCAATGAGTATACTATCACATACGCCCGCGCTTGTCAAGTGGGATGCGGTCAGGCCGCCGGTGTGAATCTCAGCTTTTCGAGCACGCGCGCTATGTCGCCTTCACCGGTGTAGAGCCGCGGGCGGAAGTCGTTGTACCCCGCCGAGGAGCTGACGGAGCATGGCAGCACGTCCACGCCGGTGACGGCAAAGCCGTCCCCGCCGCCCGTCACCGTGAGCTGCACGATGGCGGTGTCGTAGTCTTCGGGCGAGCTGTGCCCGCCGTAGCAGAAGTTGCCGAGCGAGTAGAACACCGGCGCGCCGCCGCAGTACTCCATGGGCTGGAGGATGTGCGCGTGGCTGCCGATGACGGCGTCGAACCCGAGATCGACGAGCCGGTGAGCGAGTTCTGTCATCCAGCCCTCCGGTTCGCTGCGGTACTCCCAGCCCCAGTGGATGAAGGCGATCTTGACGCCGCAGCCGGCCTCGTCCAGCTTCACATAGTCGGCGCTCAGGCGCTCCATATAGCCGTCCACGTCGCCGACGGCAAACTCGCCGTCGCGCTCGACGCAGTTGAACGCCGCCACTCCGAGGCGCAGGCCGCCTTTGAGCTCGGCGATGAGCGGCTCGCCCTCGTCGGCGTGGAGCACGCCCTGCCCGTCCAGGGCGGCGACGGTGTCGGCGAGCCCCGCTTCGCGGTAGTCGCGGGTGTGGTTGTTCGCGAGCGTCACGGCCTCGACGCCGCCGGCCGGGAGCACGGCCGCGTATTCCACCGGCGCGCGGAACGAGAACTCCTTGCCGCGCCTGTCTGTCTCGCCCGTGAACGTGCCCTCGAGGTTCACCATGGTGAAGTCGTCGTTTTCAAACACCTCGCTCACGCCGGAGAACGGGTAGGCGCAGTCGCCGCCCATGACGTAGAGCATGTTGTTCCTCGCCTGCGTCCCCTGCCACTCGTGCAGCGTGCCTATGGTGCAGTCGCCGGCAAAGCTGAGCGTCCACTCCCGCGCGGCGCTCTCCGGGACGGACGCGGGCGCGGCCGAGACGAGCTGCGCCGCCGCCGCGAGGATGGCGAGCGCGCTCCTCGGAAAGATGGCGAACAGGCCGATGAGCCCCGCCGCGCCCAGGGCCGCGGGCAGGACCGCGGCCGCGCCGCTCAGGTCGGGCGCGCTCTCGGACCAGGCGATCATCTCGGCGCAGAGATCGCCGAGCACCTCCTCGGCGTTGGGCACGCCCCTGGTCATCGCGACGAGCAGGAAGGGCCGCTCGGAGTAGACTATCGCGCAGTCGGAGAGACAGCCCTCGAAATAGCCGTATTTGTGCGCGACGGGCGCACCGGCTGTCTCCGCGAGCTTGAAATAGTGCCCCGGGTGCGCCTCGAGCATGTAGTCTATGACCTGCTCGTAATCTCCGCTGTGGTCGTAGAGCCAGCGGAGCGTGTTTATCATGAAGCGCGGGCTTATGCGGTTGTCGGTGTAATACTCCTCGGGCAGCTCGCTCATCTCATAGCCGGAGTAGGCGGCGAGGCGCTCGCGGTAGGTGTCCCGGTCTGCGGAGACGGCCTGGCGCAGGGCCTGGGCGGCGTCGTTGTCGGAGTAGACTATCGCGAGGCGCATGGCGTCGGCGATGCGGTAGCCCTCGACAAAGCCGTCGGGGTCGGTCTCGCCGGCGGCGATCTGGTCGGTTATGGCCATGCAGAGCGGGAGCTTGTACATGCTGCCCGCGACGAAAAACTCATCCGCGCCGAGGTAATACGTCTCGCCGGTGGCGATGTCCTGCCAGCCGCAGACGAAGTTGTCCTCGGTGAGGCCGTGCTCTTCGGCGAAAGCGTCGATGACGCCGCCGGGGCTCCCGGCCGCGGCGGCGGGCAGCGCGAGCGCCGCAGTGATCAGCAGTATGGCGATGAATATACGCAGTTTTTGCAATCATTTCTCCCCCCGGAGGTCACGATAGGACAAGTATAGACCCGTTTGGCGTCAAAATCAAATATTAAGAGCGCGTTTCGCCCCGAAACCGCGCTTTATGAAGGCAAAACCCCCTTTCTCTGTAAAAAGAAAGGGGTTTTGGCGAAAAAGCGGGTCACATCGAGAGCATGGTCCGGTCGGACAGGCCCTCGTGCGCGCGCTCGGAGAACATCGCGGCGAGCGAGGCGGGCGTCGCGGCGTCGCGCTCGGCTCCGGAGATGTCGAGCACTATCCGGCCCGAGTCCATCATTATCGTGCGCGAGCCGCAGCTGAGCGCCATGCCCATGTCGTGCGTTATCATCAGGGTGGTGATGCGCTGCTCCGAGACTATGCGCTTCGTTATCCCGAGCACCTTGCGCGCGGCCTCGGGGTCGAGCGCGGCGGTGTGCTCGTCGAGGAGCAGGAGCTTCGGCTCGGCGATCGTCGACATGAGCAGCGAGGCCGCCTGCCGCTGGCCGCCGGAGAGCAGCCCCATGGGCGTTTTCATGCGGTCCTCGAGCCCCATGCCGAAGGAGGACAGCAGCTCACGGAAGCGCGCGCTGTCTTTTTTGTTCACGGCGAAGAACGAGCGCCCGGCCTTGCGCGTGTAGGCGAGGGCGAGGTTTTCCTCTATGGTCATGTGCGGCGCCGTGCCGCGCATGGGGTCCTGGTAGAGGCAGCCGATGTTGAGCGCGCGCCTGTAGTCGCGCATCGCGGTTATGTCCTCGCCGTCGAGGATGATGCGCCCGTGGTCGGGGCGGAACTTGCCGAGTATGGCGTTGAACAGCGTCGACTTGCCGGCGCCGTTGGAGCCCAGCACGGTGACGAACTCGCCGGCCGGCACCGTGAGGCACAGGCTGTCGAGCGCGGTCTTTTCGTTGGGCGTGCCGCGCTCAAAGCGCTTTGTGAGGTTTATTATCTCAAGCCCGGCGCTCATATCCCGCCGCCTCCTCTCTCTCGAGCCTGCTCTCGCGCAGGCGCTGGCTCACAACGGGCGCGGCCAGGGCCAGCGCCACTATCACGGCCGACAGGAGCTTTACCCAGTAGCTCGGCAGCTGCAGGCTGTATGCGATCTGGATTATCAGCCGGTAGAGCACCGAGCCGAGCACGGCGGACACGGCCCCGAGCGTCACGCCGCCGCGCCGCGCGAACACCTGGCCTATGATGACCGAGGCGAGGCCGACGACGAGCATGCCGCTGCCGCTGTCTATGTCGGCGTAGCGCTGCTGCTGGCACAGGAGCGAGCCCGTGAGCGCGACGAGCGCGTTCGAGAGCATGACGCCCGCGATGCGCGCGCCGTCGGCGTTTATCGACGACGAGCGCACCATCTCCTCGTTGTCGCCGGTGGCGCGTATGGCCATGCCCGGCCGCGTGCGGAAGAACACGCACATCGCGGCGCACACGCAGGCGACTATCACGGCCGTGAGCACGGCGACGGGGAGATTGGGGTTGGTGCCATCGGGAAAGAGCGCCTGGAAAGAGCGGTAGACGGTCGCGCTGGCGACGGGGGGCTGGCCGCTCTGGAGGTAGACGTTGGCCTGCCGTCCGAGCACGGAGAAGTTCACCGTGTACAGCCCCGTCATCGTGAGTATGCCGGCGAGGATGGGGTTTATGCGCAGCGCGGTCTGCAAAAGCCCGGTGACGAGCCCGGCCAGCGCCCCGGCCAGCGCCCCGGCGAAGAGGGCGAGCACCGGGTGCCCCGCTATGGTCACGGCCGCGCACACCGACATGCCGAACACCATGCTCCCGTCTATCGTGAGGTCGGGCGTGTTGAGGATCCTGAACGCCACAAACACACCCAGCGCCATCGGCGCGTAAAGCAGGCCCTGGCTCAGGGCCGACAGCAGCAGTTCCATTTAAAAACTCACTCCCCGAAGTGGCTCGTGCCATCGGCCTCGACGAGCACGGTGTAATTCTCCATGACGGCGTCGCTCAGGTCGAGGCCCAGGCGGCCCGCAGCCTGGAGATTGACGAAGCGGGCGTACTCGCTGAGGGTCTCATAGGGGATGTCGGACGGGCTCTCGCCCGCGGCGATGCGCTCGACTATGGCGGCGACCTGCTCGCCGAGCGTCACATAGTCGACGCCTATGGTGGCGAGCCCGCCGTCGGCGACCATGGAGTCGGCGCCGCAGTAGACGGGGATGCCGCTGGTGTAGGCGATGTCGGTGTAGGTCGGCATGGCGGAGGCGATGGAGTTGTCGTTGCCGGTATAGAGCGCATCCACGCCGCGGCTTATGAGGCTCTCGCACGCGGTCTGCAAATCGGTCAGCGAGGCGATCGACGCCTCCTCATATGCGATGCCGTTCTCGTCGCAGTAGGCTTTGGCGGCCTCTATGGTCGAGACGGAGTTGGTCTCGCTGGAGTTGTACAGGAAGCCTATCTTCTGGAAATCAGGCTGGAAGTCGCTGATGAGCTGGACGATCTGGTCGGCGGGGATGTTGTTCGACACGCCGGTGATGTCCTCGCTGCCCTCGCCGGTGAGGCCGGCGGCCTCGGGATCGCTCACCGCGGCGAACACTATGGGCACGCCGCTGCCCTCGAAGGCGGCCTTGGCGCTCTGCGCGCCGCCGGTGGCGATGGGGACGAGGATGTCGATATCGTCGTTCCTGAGGTTCTGCATGATTGTGGTGAGGGCGGAGTTGTCGCCGTTTGCGTTTTCGAAGCGCAGCTCTATGTCCGGGTTGTCGCCGAGCTCGGCGGCGATGGTGTCGCGTATCTGGTCGAGCGAGCTGTGGCTCATCGGCTGGACTATGGCGACGGTGAGCTTGTCGGAGCCGCTGTCCGAGGCCTCATCCGTGCCGCCGCCGCAGGCGGCGAGGGTGAAGAGCGAGGCGGCCGCGAGGCCGAGGGTGAAAGCTTTCTTGAATATGTTATTTTTCATTGTTGTTCTCCTTTTAAAATAGTCTCCGGGCGGAGCTGGGCCTCCGCGCGCCTGATGTGCTGCCTTATAACGCCGCAGGACTCGCCGAGCTGCCCGAGCTCGGAGTCCGTGAGCGGGAGGGCGCAGACTTTTTCTATGCCGCGCCTGCCTATCACGCAGGGCACCCCGCAGTGCACGCCGCTCTGGCCGTATTCGCCCTCGAGCAGGACGGACACCGGCATCACCGCGTGCCTGTCGCGGAGCACCGCGTCGGCCAGCTCGGCGAGCGCCGCGCCTATGCCGAACTCGGTGGAGCCCTTGTCGTTTATTATCTCGTTGCCTATCTCGCGGGTGCGCGAGAGGATCTCGTCCGTGCCGCCCGTGAGCGGCATGCCGCCGACACGCACGAGCGAGAACGGTATCATCGAGGAGTTGCCGTGCTCGCCCATCGACACCGCGCTCACGGAGCCGCGGTCGACCCCGAGATGTTCGGCGATGGCGCGCCTGGCGCGCGCCGTGTCGAGCAGGGTGCCCGTGCCGAACACGCGTTCGCGCGGATAGCCGAGCGCGCGCCGCACGAAGTCGGCGACTATGTCGGCCGGGTTCGTGATGGTGATGACTATGCCGCCGGGGCGGTGCTCTCCCATGAGGGCGAACATCTCGGCGAGCATGCCGACGGAGCTGTCGAGCAGGTCGAGCCTCGTCTGGCCGGGCTTTCTCGGCTCGCCTATGGCGACGACGGTGATGTCGGCGTCATCGCAGTCGGCAAAGGTGCCGGCGCGGACAGCCGTTCCGCTGCCGAAAAAGCTCTGGGAGTCGGCGATGTCGGCCGCCTGGGCCGCCGCCTTTTTCGCGTCTTTATCAACAAGTACTATCTCGGCGCACACGCGGCGCCACATGAGGGCGAGGGCACAGTGCGAGCCGACGTGGCCGGCGCCGATTATAACGATCTTTCCCATTTCCATACGAAACACGCCTTTCGGATAAAATAAAAACGCCCCTGACCTGTTATCCAGGTCAAGGGCGAATAAAAACTGATTCGCGGTGCCACCTTGATTCGGCCCCATGACAGGGCCCTCTGCGGGATACCAACATATCCCCCGCCACTCACGCAGGCAAGCGTCGGCGCATTTAACGCCGCCCTCAGCAGTCCATATTATTCAGCGCCGCCCCCGGGGCTCACACCACCCCCCGGTCGCTGTGCGGAAGCAAACTGATTTTCTTCTGCCTCATCGGTTTACACGGTGTTCACTTGTGTTGTGCCAATATTAGCACACACAATCCGCGCTTGTCAAGCGCTTTTTCAGATGTTTATCGGATATGCGCCGAACTCGCGGGTCGCGTCTATCATGGCCTGCACGTTTTCGGGGCGCGCGGAGGCCGGGATGGTGTTGCTCGAGGCGAGGACATAGCCGCCGCCGGGAGCGGCCGCGCGGATGCAGTTCTTGACCGCCTCGTACACGTCCTCGGGGTTCTTGAAGGTGAGCAGGTTGCCGCAGTCGACGTTGCCGAACAGGGTGATCTTGTCGCCGTAGGTCTTCTTGACCTCGGCGATGTCCATGCCGGCCATGGGGTCTATGCTGTGGTAGCCGTCGACGCCGCAGCCGACTATGCTGCCGAGGATCTTGTTGACGTTGCCGTCGGTGTGCTTGATGAGCTTGGCGCCGGTCGCATGCACGGCCTCGGCGAACTTGGTGAGGCGGGGCACGATGACCTCGTCGAACATGTCGGGGGACATGAGCGGGCCGGTGTTGAAGGCGTAGTCGTCGGTGTCGTCGATGACGTCGGCGCCCATGGCGACGGCGTTTTTCACGACCTCGATCTGGTTCTCGAGGATCCTGTCGAGCAGGTCCTCAACAAACTCGGGCTCGGTGAACATGAGCATCATAAGATTGTCCATGCCGCAGAGCTCCGCGGCCCACAGGAACATGGCGCGGGTGGAGAAGCAGATGGCCTTCTTGCCCTTCCAGTCCTTGACGGCCTCCTCGAGGTAGAAGAAGCGGTAGGGGTCGTCGGCGGGGGGCAGGATGAGCTTGCCCATGTCCTCGGGACCCTGGATGGGGTGCACGGTGGCGTGGCCGGTGGCCTCCTCGTTGCGCTTGAAGCCGATGCCCCACTCGTCGGTGTAGTGCACGCCGTCGTCCTCTATGGGTTTGTACTTGATGCGGACGACGATCATGTCGTAGTCGGCCTGCTGCTGGAACTCATAGAGGCTCTTTGCCCCCAGGGCCTGCCACACCTTCGGGTTCACGCCGAACTCGGTGATGGGCACGCGGTCGGCCTCTTTGTGCGCAAAGGCCGTCATGATGCGCTCATACGAATTCATAAGTTTCCTCCTATATTTAATATTAGTCAAAACTTCTGATAACATGAGTATAAACTTGAACGCGGCGCTTGTCAACAGGCTTTGAAGATTTTTAGATTTTCGGCTTTTTCGACAATTAAGAGCGCGCCGGCTAGTGCAAAAACACGGCCCGCGAGGCGAGGGCCGTGTTTTTGCGGCATCAGCCGCACTTGGAGTAGCCGCAGTTGCGGCAGGTGACGCAGCCGCCCTCGTGCTCGAGCCTTGCGCCGCACTCGGGGCAGTACTTGGCGAGCTTTGCCTGGGCGGGAGTTATCGCCTGCGGCGCCGCGCTCGCCGGCACGGGCACGGGGACTATGGCCTCGTGCTTCTCGGTGGCCTTGAGCACTTTCTCGAGGGCGCGGGCGATGGCGTCGGGGCAGGAGGTCACGCCGAGCCCCGGCTGGCGTATGGTCGAGGGGCAGCGTATGCCCTTGAGCTGCTGGATTATCTTCTTGGGGTCTATGCCGCTGCGTATGCCGACGGAGACGAGGCGCGCGGTGGCCTCGCTCTGGCTGGGGCAGCCGCCGGCGCGGCCGGTGTTGGTGAACACCTCGCATATGCCCTTTTCGTCGTAGTTGACCGTGATGTAGAGGTTGCCGCAGCCGATCTTGACCTTCTCGGTGAAGCCGGTGGTCACGTCGGGGCGCGGGCGCGGCTGGATGTGGCCGTACTCGGGCGCGGGCTCGGCCTCTCCGGAGACCTTGCCGATGTTGAGCACCTGCTCGGCGCGGCTGCCGTCGCGGTAGATCGTGGTGCCCTTGCAGCCGAGGCGCCAGGCGAGCTGATAGACCTCGCTCACGTCCTCGCGGGTCGCGCTGCTCACGAAGTTGACCGTCTTGCTGACGGCGTTGTCGGTGTGGTCCTGGAAGGCGGCCTGCATCCTGATGTGCCAGATGGGGCTCACGTCGTGCGCGCAGACGAACACGCGCTTTATCTCCTCGGGCAGGCCGGGGATGTGGGCGAGGGTGCCCTCCTTGGCGATGCGGCTCATCAGCTCGTCGCTGAGCAGGCCGGAGCGCTCGAGGCGCTCTTTGAGGATGGAGTTGGTCTCGATGAAGTGCGTGCCGTCCATGATGTTGCGGATGTAGGCAAAGGCGAACACGGGCTCGACGCCGGAGGACACGCCCGCGATTATGCTCAGGGTGCCGGTGGGCGCGATGGTGGTGACGGTGGCGTTGCGCACTGGCACGCCGCCGGCGAGGGTGCTCTCGTTGAAGAGCGGGAAGGCGCCGCGCGTCTCGGCGAGCTTGGCCGAGGCGTCCTTGCTCTCCTTCTCGATGAAGGCCATGAGCTTCTGCGCGGTCTCGACGCCCTCCTCGCTGTTGTAGGGCACGCCGAGGTAGAGCAGCATGTCGGCAAAGCCCATGATGCCGAGGCCTATCTTGCGGGTGAGCTTGGTCACGCGGTCGATCTCCGGCAGGGGGTATTTGTTCACATCTATGACGTTGTCGAGGAAGTGCACCGCGCTGTGCACGGTCTTTTTGAGGCGGTCCCAGTCTATCTCATAGCCGCTCTCTGTCTTTTTGAGGTGGCGCACGAGGTTTATGGAGCCGAGGTTGCAGCTCTCATAGGGCAGCAGGGGCTGCTCGCCGCAGGGGTTTGTGGACTCTATCTCGCCGAGCGTGGGGGTCACATTGTCGCGGTTGAGCCTGTCGAGGAAGACTATGCCCGGCTCGCCGGTGCGCCATGCGGAGTCGACTATCTTGTCATAGACCTCCTTGGCGCTGAGCGTGCCGGTGACGAGGCCGGAGGACGGGTCGCGCAGCTCGTAGTCCTCGCCCTTGGCGACGGCCTCCATGAATTTCTCGGTGATGCCGACGGAGATGTTGAAGTTGTTTATCTCGTGCGTGTCGTTCTTGCAGGAGATGAACTCGAGTATGTCGGGGTGGTCGACGCGCAGGATGCCCATGTTGGCGCCGCGGCGGGTGCCGCCCTGCTTGACGGCCTCGGTCGCGGAGTTGAACACCTTCATGAACGACACCGGGCCGGAGGCCACGCCGCCGGTGGAGTTGACGGTCGACCCCTTCGGGCGCAGGCGGGAGAAGGAAAAGCCCGTGCCGCCGCCGGACTTGTGGATGAGCGCGGCGTTCTTTATGGAGTCGAATATCTCCTCCATCGAGTCGCCCACGGGCAGGACGAAGCAGGCAGACAGCTGGCCGAGATGGCGGCCGGCGTTCATGAGCGTCGGGGAATTGGGCAGGAAATCGAGGTTGGTGAGCATGGCGTAAAACTCGGCGAAAGTGTCGTCCACGTCGCCGCCGTAGGCCGCGTCGCCCTCGGCGATGGCCGAGCACACGCGGCGGAACATGCCCTCCACGTCCTCCAGCGGGCGGCCCTCGGCGTCGCGCAGCAGATATCTTTTCTCGAGCACCGCTCTCGCGTTCTCGCTGACTGGCATATCAAAACACTCCTCGTTTGATTCTTAATGTGCACCAGATATTGTATATCGGACAAAATACAAAGTCAATATCTCGTATTGACAAAAAATCTTGCCCCGTTATGTCAGATTGGTTTATAATGTTGCCGGAGGTGCCTGAAATGAATGAATTCATACTGACATATTACGGACATTCCTGCTTCACGGTCGAGTGCGCGGGCTGGCGCGTCGCCCTCGACCCGTACTCGCCCGGCTCCGTGCCCGGGCTCGGCACGCCCGGCATAGAGGCCGACGCCGTCCTCTGCTCGCACTCCCACGGCGACCACGGATACACAAAGGCCGTGCGCATCCGCTCTCACTCCGCCGCCGACCCGTTCACCGTCGAGAAGATAGTCTGCCCGCACGACGACGCCGGCGGGGCCAAGCGCGGCATGAACACCATACATGTGCTGCACGCTTTCGGCGAGAAGATAGTCCACATGGGCGACGTGGGCTGCCCCCTTCCGGAGGAGGCCATGGAGAAGCTGCGCGGCGCGCTGGTGCTGCTCATCCCCGTCGGCGGGTTCTACACCATCGACGCCGAGCAGGCCGACGCCATGGCGCGCGGGATCGATGCGCGCGTGGTGGTGCCCATGCACTACCGCACGGAGAAGAGCGGGCTCGAGCCGATAGACAGGCTCGAGAAGTTCCTCGCGCTGCGCGGCGATGTGCGCCGCTTCGGCACGGAGCTGCGCGTCACGCCCGCGTCCGAGCGCTGCACCGCCGTCATGCAGGAGCTCATGGAGCGCTGAGAGACGGGCCCCGATCCGGAGGTGGAGAGACATGACTGATACACACAGCTTCCGTTCCCGCCGCAGCATGTGCTATGCGCGGCGCGGGATGGTATGTTCCAGCCAGCCGCTCGCGGCCCAGGCGGGGCTCGAGATGCTCAAAAAGGGCGGGAACGCCGTCGACGCCGCCGTCGCGGCCGCCGCGGCGCACACGGTGCTCGAGCCGACGTCGAACGGGCTCGGCAGCGACGCCTTTGCCCTGGTGTGGCACGGCGGCAGGCTCTACGGGCTAAACGGCAGCGGGCCCGCGCCCGCGGCCATGAGCATTGCCGGCATGCGCGGCCGGGGATACGGCTCCATGCCGGAGCGCGGGTGGCTCTCGGTCGACGTGCCGGGCGCGCCGGGGGCCTGGGCGGAGCTGTCGCGCCGCTTCGGCCGCCTGCCGTTTGATGAGCTGCTGCGCCCCGCCGCAGCCTACGCGCGCGAGGGCTACCCCGTGTCGCCCATCGTCGCCCGGCTATGGCAGCAGCAGGCGGAGCAGTTCGGGCGCGGGCTGAGGGGGGCGGAGTTTGCCGAGTGGTTCCGTGTGTTCACGCCCGGCGGCCGCGCACCGCTCGAGGGCGAGGTCTGGGCCTGTCCCGAGATGGGCGACACGCTCGATGCCCTCGCCGAAAGCCGCTGCGAGGAGTTTTACCGCGGAGCTCTCGCGCGGAAGACCGCGTCGTGCGCGGCGGAACATGGCGGGGCGCTCTCCGAGGACGACCTCGCGGCGTACAGGCCCGAGTGGGTCGAGCCCGTCTCGGTGTCCTACCGGGGGCACGAGATATGGGAGCTGCCGCCGAACGGGCACGGGCTGGTCGTGCTCATGGCGCTCGGCCTGCTCGCGCAGGACGAGCCCGCCGGCTGGAGCGACGCCGGGGCCGTCCACCGCCGCATAGAGGCGATGAAGCTCGCCTTTGCCGACGGCATGGAGTACATAACCGACCCGCGCTCCATGGACGTCTCGCCGCGCGAGCTCCTCGACGGGGACTATCTCGCTGCGCGCCGCGCGCTGATAGGCCCGCGCGCCGCCCTCCCGCGCGCAGGCGACCCGCGCTGCGGAGGCACGGTGTATCTCTGCACGGCCGACGGCGAGGGCAGCATGGTGTCGTTCATCCAGAGCAACTACCGCAATTTCGGCTCCGGCATAGTCGTGCCCGGCACGGGCATCTCGCTCAACGATCGCGCGTTCAGCTTCAGCCTCGACGAGAAGCACCACAACGCCCTGCGCGGCGGCAAGCGCCCTTATCACACGATAATCCCCGGCTTCATCACGCGCGGCGGCGAGGCCGTCGGCCCCTTCGGCGTGATGGGCGAGTACATGCAGCCGCAGGGCCAGCTCCAGGCCGTCGTCAACATGCTCGACGGCGGCATGGACGCGCAGGCCGCGCTCGACACGCCGCGCTGGCAGTGGGTCGGCGGGATGGACATCGAGGTCGAGCCCGCGTTCCCCGAATCGCTCGCGTCGGAGCTCGCCGCGCGCGGGCACAATGTCATCCGCGCGAAGGATTTCCTGCGCTTCGGGCGCGGCCAGATAATACTCCGCTCGCCGGACGGCGTGCTCGCCGCCGGCACGGAGCCGCGCGCCGACGGCTTCCCGGCGGCGTGGTGACGCTGCGGGCCGCACAGTTTGTTATAGTAAAGAAAGCCCCCGTTCTGCGAAGAACGGGGGCTTTATGTCTGCGGTGTTTACTGTTTCACCGGGCCGAACAGGCCCTCGCGGTGTGCGCCGATGTACTCCATGCAGTAGAAGTCCTCGTCGAGGAGGGCGGCGGTGGCATAGATGGTGCCCATCATGTCGCGGTTGGTGGGGTCGACGATGGCGCTGTCCATGCCGGCGTTCATGGCGAGCACCATGAAGGACTGGTTTATCATCTTGCGCACGGGCAGGCCGAAGCTGATGTTCGACAGGCCGCTCGTGATGTGCACGTCGGGCTCGATCTCCTTGATGCGGCGGCACACCTCGGCAAAGGTGAGCAGCGACTTGGTGTTGGTGCCGAGCGTCTCGACCAGCGGGTCGATGTAGAGCCTGTCGGGCGCTATGCCGCTGTCCTTGGCGCGGCGCAGGATCTCCTCAAAGATCTCGATGCGCTTGTCGGCGGTCTTGGGGATGCCGTGGTCATCGCACAGCAGGGCGACGCAGCCCCATTTGGTGTCTTTTATCGCGGGGAACACGATGTCGGTCTTGTTGCCCTCGAGGGACACGGAGTTGATGATGCCGGTCTTTTTGCAGAACTTCATCGCGTCGACGCAGACCTGGGGGTCGGGGCTGTCGATGCATATCGGCGTGTCGCACTCGTCCTGGATGAGCCCGATGAGCCACTCCATAGTCTCGAGCTCGTCAACGTTGACGGAAGCGCAGCAGTCGATGTAGTCGGCGTTGGCCTCGCTCTGTATCTTCGCGAGGTTGCGGATCCAGGCCTCGTCGCGCGCGGCGATGGCCTTGCCGGCGCTGGGGATGCTGCCGTTGATTTTTTCGCCTATGATTATCATTGGTGCGTTTCTCCTTTTCCTTATCGTTCTTTTATTCTGCTTTTTTTGCGGCCTTGACGACGTGGCCGATGAGCATGCTGGTTGTGACGGTGCCGACTCCGCCGGGCACCGGGGTTATGGCCGCGACTATGGGCTCGACCGCGTCAAAATCGACGTCGCCGACGAGCTTTTGCTCCTGCTCGTCCCAGTTTATGCCGACGTCTATGACTATCTGGCCGGGCCGGACAAAGTCGGCCGTGACCATGCGCGCCTTGCCGGCGGCAGCGATGAGCACGTCGGCCTCGCGGCAGACGGCGGGCAGGTCCGCCGTCCTGGTGTGGCAGACTGTGACCGTCGCGTTGCGCTTTAAGAGCATCATGGCCGCGGGCTTGCCGACGACGAGGCTGCGACCGATGACGACTGCCTTTTTCCCGCGCAGCTCCACCCCGTAGTGCTCGAGTATCTCCATGCAGGCCGACGGTGTGCACGGGGCAAAGCCGAGCCCTTTCCCGGCGAACACCCCGGCGCAGGACAGGTCGGTTATGCCGTCGATGTCTTTTTCGGGGGCGAGGGCGTTGCACACCGCGTCCTCGTCGAGATGCTTCGGCAGCGGGCGGAACAGCAGCACGCCGTGTATCAGCGGGTTTTCATTCACGCCCTTTATCACGCCGAGCAGCTCAGCCTGGCTCACGTCCTCGGGCAGGACGATCTTTTCGACGGCGACGCCGAGCTTTTCGGCGCGCTTTTCGGCTGTGCGCTCATAGCTGAGGTCGTCGGGCCGCTCGCCCACGCGGATGATGCCGAGCTTCGGCTCGACCCCGCGGGATTTGAGCGCTTCGACGTCGGCGGCTATGCGCGCGTTGAGGGCCGAGTTCACCTCGGCGCCTTTGAAGATTGTCGCCATGTCAAGTCCTCCCGAACTTCAGAAATTTGCGCGCACGGCGGCGAATATCTCGTCCGCCATGGGGCAGTATTTGTCGAGCATGGCCTCGGCGCGCGCGTTGAGCTCGGAGGCTTTCACGCGGTCGAGCATGCCCTTGGTATTGATGAACACGTTCAGGCTCGCGCTCATCAGCGCCGCCTTGCAGCAGGCCGCGGAGCAGCCCGCGTCGCTCACGGCGAGACGGCTGCCCTTCTCGGCGAACACTTTCGTGATCTCCAGGGCCTCGCAGCAGCGCTCCATGATCTCCATGGGCACGGAGCAGGCGACGACCGAGGCCTCCTCGAGCACTTTTGCCTTGTACTCGCGCTGTTCCTCGGTCTCCTTGGGCAGGCCGTAGGCGCGGGAGAGCGGCTCGAACGCCTCGGCGTCGCGCTCGACGAGGGCGAGCAGGGCGTTCTGCACCTCGGTGCACCTGGCCATGAGTTCCTTTATCTCGGGCTCCACGCCGGCGTATTTCTTCTTGCCGACGGTGAGCGAGCCCACCATATTGCCGAGCGCCGCGCCGACGGCTCCGACCAGGGCAGCGGCCCCTCCGCCGCCGGGCACCGGGGCTTTGGACGAGAGCACTTCCACAAATTCAGCGCAGCTTTTCTGTGTGAAGTCCATATTTTTCTCCTATTTTGCAGGATTTTTCGCTCTTTCCGGCCGCTTGGCGGCCGGAAAGAGCGTTTGGATCGCTTTTTATGCGTTTTTCAGTCAAATGCGGCTGATTTTCCGCACTTTTCCGCCGGTCTCGATTTGTTTTTCCGCCGGCATGTACGGCGGAAAAACTCTTTTCATCACGCCAGTGTGGAGCCCGCCGCGGGCGGGCTCTGCGCGCAGCGTGATGTTGGCTGACTCAAAAAAGTGCTTGCACTTTTTTGAATCAGAAGAGGCCGGAGACCTTGCCCGTCGCGGTGTCGACATCGACGCGGCGGTAGGCCGGGTTGGAGCCGGTGCCGGGCATCATGCTTATGGTGCCGGCCATCGGGCAGAGGAATTTCGCGCCGCCATACTCCAGGACGTCGCGTATCGGCAGGCGCCAGCCCTTGGGCACGCCCTTGAGCTTGGGGTCGTGGCTGAGGGACAGGTGGGTCTTGACCATCATGGTGCAGTAGTCGGCGTACTTCGGGTCGCTCTCAAAGCGCTTGGCCTTCTCCTCGGCGAGCGGCGCCCAGTCGACGCCGTCGGCGCCGTAGACCTCGGTGGCGATGAGCTCGACGCGCTTCCTGAGCGGGGTGTCGAGGTCGTAGAGGAAGCGGATGTCCTCCTGCGGCTCCTCGCAGGCCTCGATGACGGCCTGGGCCAGCTCGATGGCGCCCTCGCCGCCGTACTGCCAGTGCTCGCTGAGCGCGCAGCGCACGCCGTTCTCCGCGCAGAGGCGGCGCAGCAGGGCGACCTCGGCGTCGGTGTCGGTGTAGAACTTGTTTATGCAGACGACCGGCTTTATGCCGCTCTTTTTGACGTTGTTGACATGGTGGAACAGGTTTTCGCAGCCGCGCTCGAGCAGCTCGAGGTTCTCCTTGGTGTACTCCTCGGGCAGCGGGCGGCCGGGCAGGACCTCCGGTCCGCCGCCGTGCATCTTGAGCGCGCGGATGGTCGCCACGACGACGGAGACGTGCGGCTTGAGCCCGCTCAGGCGGCACTTGACGTTCCAGAACTTCTCAAAGCCGATGTCCGCGGCGAAGCCGGACTCCGTGACATGGTAGTCGAAGAGCTTGAGGGCGAGGCGGTCGCCTATGATGGAGCTCTGGCCGATGGCGATGTTGGCGAAAGGCCCGGCGTGGACGAGGCAGGGCTGGTGCTCCACGGTGTAGCACAGGGTGGGGTTTATGGTGTTGCGCATCCACGCGGTCATCGCGCCGGCGACCTCGAGGTCCTCGGTGGTGATGGGGTTGCCGCTCTTGTCGTAGGCGAGGACGATCTTGCCTATGCGGTCGCGCAGGTCGGGCAGGTCGCGCGCGACGGAGAGTATGGCCATGAGCTCGGAGGAGACGGCGATGTTCGTGCGGGTCATCATGCGGTAGCCGTCCATCTTGCCCTCGCCGAGGCCTATCTCCATCTTCCTGAGCGCCTGGCAGCAGAAGTCCATGACGAAGTTCCACTCAATGCGCTCGGGGTCGACGTTGAGGCGCTTTATGCCTATCTTGGCGAGGCGCTCGTCGTCGTAGTTGCGCTCGTGCTGCATCCTCGCGTTGAGGGCGACCATGGCGAGGTTGTGCGCGTTCATGATGTCGTTTATATCGCCGGTGAGGCCGAGGGAGAACTCGGTCATCGGGATGAGCAGGGCGTTGCCGCCGCCGGCGGCGGTGCCCTTGACGTTCATGGTCGGGCCGCCGGAGGGCTGGCGCAGGCAGCCGCCGACGTTTTTGCCGAGCTTGCCGAGGCCCTCGATGAGGCCGAGCGACACGGTGCTCTTGCCCTCGCCCAGGGGCGTGGGCGTGATGGCGGTGACCTCGATGAACTTGCCGTCCGGCTTGTCCTTGAGGCGGTTCATTATCTTTATGAAATCGAGCTTCGGCGTGCGGCCGTAGGGGATGATCTCATCGGGCAGGAGCCCCATTTTCTCGCGGAAATACTCAACGGACGGCAGATTGCGCTCTGCCTCCTCAGCTATTTGCCAATCTTTGTAAACAGTAGGGTCGAGCATGGTCAAATCCTCCTCTGAAATCAGGTCACAGGTCTTTTATACCCGACTCGCGCACGAGGCGGGCGACGTCGTCGTACTTGTTGAGCGCATAGAGGTGTATGCCCGCTATGCCGCACACGCGGTACTCGTCGATGAGGCGTATGGTGTACTCCATGCCGGCCTCCTTGAAGTCGGCCTTCTTCTGAGCGATCGATTCCTCGGATTCGTTGGGGGCAAAGGGATTGGGGAATATCCAGTGCTTGGATATGATCGCGGCAAGCTCGCGCGGCATGACGCAGCCGTTGCGGGAGAGCGCCATGTTGATGGTCGCGGCGGCGTCGAGCACGGGCATTATGCCGACGTCGACCGGCATGGTGATCCCGGCGTCGCGGATGGCGTCCATCCACCAGCGGAACTGGTCCATGTCCCAGCAGAGCTGGGTCATTATGTAGTCGGCGCCGTTGTCCTGCTTCTGCTTGAGGAAGGATATGTCGGCCTCGATGCTGCGGCAGGCGATGTGCCCCTCGGGCGAGCCGGCCACGCCTATGGTGAACTTGTCGCCGAACTCATCGCGCACGAATTTCACCAGCTCGGTGGCATAGTGCAGGTCTCCGCCGGTGCCGGTCCAGCCGAAAGGCAGGTCGCCGCGCAGGGCGAGGATGTGGTTTATGCCGTGGTCGAGATAGTTGCTGAGCTGCTCGCGCATGCCCTCGCGCGTGTTGCCTATGCAGGTGAAGTGCGCGAGCGGGATGGAGCCGGCGCTCTTTATGCGGTCGAGCACGGGCAGCTGCTTGCCGACGTTGGTGCCGCCTGCGCCGTAGGTGCAGGAGATGTAGTCGGGGCCGAGCGTGCAGAGCTTGTCGAGCACGCCGCCGTCCGAGCAGAGCTTTTCCATGCCCGCGTCGGTCTTGGGCGGGAAGACCTCAAAGGAGAATGCGGATCTCCTCGCCATGATATCGGTCACTTTCATTGATTTTCCCCTTTCTGCCTTTATTACCTCCTCCAACGGAAGGTGATAATTTTTTAACGATCTCAGAATACCCTATTGTTTTGAAATTGTCAATGTCTTTGTTCGGGCGGTATAAGCGCGGCGCGCTCCGCCATATTGTAGTATATCACGAAAATGACTGCTTGTCTCCTGACTTCTTATACAGTATCGCGGGATATTTTAGGAGATAATAGACAACAGCGGTTTTGGCGGAAAATACAGCGGATTTCGGGCGGGAGCCTTGTGACTATCAACAAATATTTTGGCTCAGCGCTCACGCCTCGCGGCGGCGTCGGGTATGCCGAGGGCGGAGCGGTATTTTGCGGCGGTGCGGCGCGAGACGGCAAAGCCCGCCTCGCTGAGGCGCTCGGCTATCTCGCGGTCGGAGAGCGGGCGGCGTCTGTCCTCGGAGGCGATGACGGCGCGCAGCAGCTCGACCGCCGAGCGCTGGCCGAGCCCGCCTGCGGCGCGCGAGAAGAAATACGACAGGGGGAACACGCCGCGGCGGCACTGGAGGAATTTCCCGCGCACGGCGCGGCTGACCGTGCTCGCGTGCACGCCGAGGTCGGCGGCGATGTCTGCGTGCGCCATGGGCACGAGCGGCTCGCCGCTCAGGAAGAAGCCGCGCTGGCGCTCGGCTATCCTGCCGGCGCAGGCGAGCAGGGTGCTCCCCCGCTGCGACACGGCGCGGGCCGCGGCGTGGTACTGCCGGAACTTCTCCTCCAGATATGCGCGCACTTCTCCGTCTTCGGTCTCGCTGAGCATGCGCAGGTAGAACCGGCTGGCCCTCAGGCGCGGGACGGAGCTGCCGTTAGGGGCGGCGTGCAGCTCGCCGTCCTCCTCCGTGATGAACACGTCCGGCACGACAAAGACCGGCGCGTCCTGGCGCTTGAAGTCCTCGCAGGGGCGCGGGTCGAGCTTCTGGATGATGCCCGCCGCGCGGCGCACTTCGCTCTCGGGCACGGCGAGCTTCTGGGCGGCGGCGCGGAAACGGCCGCGCGAGAGCTCCTCGAGGTGTTCCCTCGCGAGGGCCGACATCCACTCCGGCTCGCCGGCGCGCTCGAGCTGCAGCGCGAGGCAGTCGCCGAGGCCGGCGGCCCCGACTCCCGCGGGGTCGAGCGAGCGCAGCAGGTCCAGGCCGGCGCGCAGTTCGCCGGGCGAAAGGCCGCTCTCAGAGTCGAGCCCGTCCGTCCCGCCGGGGAGCCAGCCGCGGTCGTCGAGACAGGCGGCGAGGAAGAGCGCCGCGCGCTTTGCGGCGCTCTGGGCTCCGGAGCGCTCGAGCTGGGCGGCGATGTGTGAGTAGAGGTCGGGCTCGAAGCCGCTGCGCCCGACGGCGCGCTCGAGCGGGTCTGTGCCGCTCTCGGCGTCGCCGCGGTGGTAGAGGGCGTTCTGGGCGTCGTTGTCCTCCAGCCAGCGCAGGCGGTGTGCGGCATCGTCGGCGCCGCCGCCGGAGTCGCAGGCGTGCCCGGGCGGGGAGAGCTCCATCACAGGGTTTTCGAGCGCGAGCTGGGCCAGGTGCTCCTCGAGCTCGGCCGAGCTCATCTGGAGCACCTCCATGGACTGTATGAGCTGCGGCGAGAGTACGCCGCTCTGTTTGAGGGTCTGCTCTATTTTCATCGCGCATCACCATGACAGTTGTATACCGCTATTATACCCCCGCGCGGCGCGGATGTACATAAGAGAATATGGGGGCGGCTGAAAGCCGCCCCCATACTGCTGGGCACTGTCCTTTATTTCCAGAGCCGGGCCGCCTTTTCGCGCACATAGCCGCAGAAACGGTTGGCGTCCTCGACGGTGGGGCTGAAACTCTGAATCGCCACGCCGTAAGGCTCGAGCCCTTCGAGCACGGCGTCGGCGTCGTCGGTGTTGAGGTATCCTTTTATGAGCACGCGCTTGCCTGCGCCGAGGATCTTCCTCAGCTGCGGCAGCATCTCGCGCACGGTCGGGCCGTTGTTGTCCTTGTTCACCTGGAAGCACTGGAGGTTTTTCACTTCCAGCATGCCGTCGAGCAGGTGGAACGAAGCCGGATGCAGGTGCACCATGTTATAGTCGTACCCGGCGATCACTTCGCCGCTCGTCTCGAGCAGGTATTCGTCGAAATACGGCGGAGAGAACAGGGCGGAGAGGTCCTCCTGATACCATATGTTCCTGCCGGGCGTCCACACGTTGAAAAATCCCATGACATAGCCGCCGCCTACGGGCTGCACATAGTCGTACATGTCGCGGCCGAGCTTTATGAGGCAGCGGTTTATCTCGCCGTAGAGCCGCTTTACCTCGTCGGGCTCCTCGAACATGGCGTAGAGCATGTCCGACTGGCCCATGAGCGCGCCGAGCGTGTCGCTCACGCCGCGGATTATCGGCTGGCCGGAGGTGAAGCGCCCGTGCCCCAGCTCGTTTATCATGCGGTGGAAATCGAAATATATCTTGTACCAGGGCGATTCCTCCATGTGCTCGGGTATGACCACGCTGTCTATGCTGTCGTACACCCGTCCGGTGACGAAGCTCGATTCCGTGCCGAAGACACGGCAGCCGAGCATGGCCTCTATCCACGGGAAGCCGCATATGGGCTCGCAGGCATAGTAGCCGTCCTGATCTATCTGCTCATACTCGCCGTAGAGCCGCTCATAGTCGGCCATGTAGTCTTCGACGTGTATCATGTCGGGCGTTATCTCCAGACCTTTTTTGAGCAGATGGTCGTTTGCCCTGAACATTTTGTTGTGGAACACGTTGCCGTATCTCATGGTGATGAGCGGCGCGTCCTGTTTTTCGCGGGCCCAGAATGTGCGGCTGCGCGCGATGATCGTTTCTTTGTCCATGATGTGCGTTTCCCCTTTAGAACAGATTGCCGTTTTCGTCGAACCGGTATGCCTCGGGCTCGCCGGCCACTTCTATGCGCGGGTCGGCCTCGGCCTCGGGCAGCATCGCCTCGGAGACATAGAACTCGCCCATGCAGAGCGTGTTGTGTATGTGGACTATGCGCGCCCCCGCCGGGCCTATGTCGTAGCAGCACTTCACGCCCGCGCGTATGGCCTGCCTGTCGTTGTCCATGATTATGGGTATCTTGGCCGAGAGCGACACGCGGCTGGTGAGCGGGTTGGGATAGGTCTCATAGAGGTCGACCTTGTTGTAGAGCCGGCGGGTCGAGAAGTCGGCCAGGCCCATGCCGCCCCCGTTGCCGTGGGCTTTGTCGGACAGGTCGAGCACGACTATTTTCTGGCATATGGGCGTCTCCTGTATCTCCGGGTTCGTGAAGCGCTTCACCACGTTCGGGTCCATGCCGGCGCCGGAGATGTTCTTGCCTATCTCGTCGACCACCAGCACGTCGAATTTGCCGAACAGTATCTGAGGAAGGTAGTTTTTCGCGCGCACGAGCAGCTCCGGCTCGCGCAGGACGAATTCTTCGCTCTTCATGCAGTGTATCTCGGCGGTGTCGTCGTAGGCGTTCTCGAGCACGGCGAGGCCGCCGATGATGTTTGAGTGCGCTATGGCGAACTCCCCCATCTCCACGAGGCACGGGCCCGTCTGCGTTATGTTCGTCGCATGGCAGCACTCGGCTCCGTGCTGCTTGCCGAGGCCGATGACCACCATTTTTATGAGCCCGCTCTCTATTTTATAGCGGAAAGTCGTGTGCGGCTTTATGCGGTGGACGACGAAGATGGCGTCGGCCTCGGCGGCGTTTTTGTCGATGACGACCTTGTAGCCGTTTTTCGTGCGGCCGAGCTCCGTGGTCTCCATGGAGGAGAGCACCGGCGCGCCGACCGTCTCCTCGGTTATGCCCAGCCCGGCGAGGACGGCGCGCTGCCCTTCGGCGGTGGCGCCGCCGTGGCTGCCCATCGCGGGCACGATGAACGGCTCGCACCCCCGCTCGCGGAACACCGCGATGACCTCGCGCAGTATGAGCGGGAAATTGTTTATCTGGCGGCTGCCGGCCGTGAGGGCGACGCGGTCGCCGCTTTTCACCCGCTCCAGCACGCCGCTCTCCGCTATGCGTCGGCGTATCTCGGCCGGGATGTCGGCCACTGCCGGCCTGTCGAAATGCTGGCGGACTTTGACCATCCGCGGCAGCTCTACCATATTTGTGAGTTCTTCGAGTATCATGCGCGTACCTCGTAATACAGGCGCTCCCGAATAGGGAGCGCCGGTTTTTTACTTTACCAGAGCATCTTGCTTTATTCATAATATGCGAGGCCGAGATCCTCTATCATAGTTTTATTGGACTGGTTTGCATTATAGAAATACTGAGTGAACTCCTCGGTGTCCATGTACATTACTGGCTGAGCCATAGATGCCATAGTCTCTTGAAATTCAGGATCCTCAGATATCTGTCTGAATAGTTCCTCATAATAGTCTTTTATTTCTTGAGGAGTACCAACAGGAACGGCAACACCTTTTATGGAACCGTAAGATGAGAATTCAATGCCCTGTTCCTTGAGCGTGGGGATGTCTGGGAAAGTCGGGTCACGTTCATCAGAAGCGATGCCGAGCACTTTCATTTGTCCGGACTGGACGTATGTATAGAACTCAGCCGGATGACCGCACCCTATCATATATGCACCACTGAGTAGGTCAGTCATAGCAGGACCGCCGCCGTCGTGCGGGACAATGCTCATGTTGATGCCAGTATAGTAACGTACAGCTTGCATGGTGAGATCTGCAGTTCCGTTCGCGGTAGATACTGATACAGAGACTGGCGTGTTGGGGTTGGCTTCCGACCAGGCAGCAACGTCGGCCATAGATTCAAATTCCGAGTCTATGGGAGCAACTACACCAGCAGTATGTACTGACATGCAACATACGGGTTCAAGCATTGTAAACGGATCGTACTCAAGTTCCTGGAGATACATCATGCACATGTCATGTCCAGAGCCGTAACCAAGCTCAAGGGTGTAACCATCCGGGTCAGCCGAAGCAACGGCCATAGCACCGGTAACACCGCCACCACCGCCCATGTTAGTGATAACGACGGGCTGGTCACAGTATTTCGTCCACACCGACTCGACAGCTCTTGCGAGCAGGTCGGTTGCGCCTCCAGCTGAGGCGGGGATGATGAGTTCTACTTGCTGAGTCGGTACCCATCCTGATGATTCTGGGGACTCGCTCTCGGTTACGGCTGACTCAGGCGTCTCGCTCTCGGGCGCCGCTGATGCGGGGGCTTCGCTCTCGGGCGCGGCCGATTCGGTGCTCCCTCCGCAGGCGGAGAACAGGCTGAGCATGAGAACAGCGATCAATAAGACGGACAGCACTTTTTTCATTTTAATTCCTCCTTGATTTTTTTGCGGTCTGTTCCGCTTTGCTGTTTATATATTGCAATAAATGTGCCAGCTGGCGGATGTATTGAGGAGAAAAATTATTTTTGTCACATGTCTACAACAAGCCTGTGCTCAAATTATGCGATAAGCAAATACGCCAAAAGTGACGCGGGGCGCTGTTGGTATATAACAACAATTTATGTTGCGGATATTTGCAAAACGTTGCGCAACGTAGCGCATCATATCTGTCATTCCACGCCCCACTTTTTCATCCTCCGCCACAGCGTCGTGCGGTCAACGCCGAGGCGCCTGGCTATCTCGGACCTCGGCAGGCCGGCGGCGATCATGTGCTCGACCTCGGCCTGCTCGGGAGATTTGGGGTGGCGGGACGCGCGGTGCGTCGCCTCGGCGACAAGCGCCTCGCTTATCTTCGCGCCGCCGCCGAGCACCACCAGCCTTTGGCAGACGTTGCACAGCTCGCGTATATTGCCGTCCCACGGCAGCGAGCACATCAGCTCCATGGCCTCCGGCGTGAACTCCGGAGCCGTCAGGCCGTCCTGCGCGGCATAGAGCGCGATATAGTGCCGGCAGAGCATGGGGATGTCGCCCCTGCGCTCGCACAGCGGAGGCAGGTTGAGGCGCAGCACGTCGAGCCGGTAGTACAGGTCCTCGCGGAAGGCGCCCTGCGCCACAAGCTCGGCGAGGTCGCGGTTGGTCGCGGAGAACACGCGCACGTCCACGTTTATCACCCTGTCGCTGCCGAGGCGGCGTATCTCCTTCTCCTGGAGCACGCGCAGCAGCCTCGCCTGGAGGGCGAGGGGCAGCTCGCTTATCTCGTCGAGGAAGATGGTGCCGCGGTGGGCGGTCTCGATGAGGCCGGCCTTGCCGCCGCGGGCCGCGCCGGTGAAGGCGCCCTCCACATAGCCGAACAGCTCGCTCTCGAGCAGGGACTCGGGGATGGCGGCGCAGTTTATGGCCACGAACGGGAAGTTCTTGCGGCGGCTGGCGTTGTGCATGCTCTGGGCAAAGAGCTCCTTGCCCGTGCCGCTGCGGCCGGTGATGAGGACGCTGGCGTCGGCCTGGCTGTATCTCTGCGCCTGCTGAACGGCGAAGAGCGTGGCGGGCGCGGTGCCCAGTATCTCGAAAAAGCGGTGCTTTGCGCGGTGCTCGCGCGCAGCGAGCTTGGTGCGCAGCCTGGCCTCGGAGTCCTGGAGGTTGGAGATGTATTGCAGCGTTATCACCGAGCCTATCGCGTCGCTCCCGAAGAGCACGCTGCGCTTGCTGGCGGAGAGGTCGTATGCGCCGCCTCCGGGGCCGGTGCGGCGGATGAGCTCGTCGCGGCAGTCGGCGTGTTTTGTTATGAAGCTCTCGAGCGGCTCGCCGAGGCCCACTTCGGAAACGCTGCGGCCGAGCACCCCGTCGCGGCTCCGGCCGAGCATGCGCTCGGCGGCGGAGTTGAAATAGTTCACCGCGCCGGTGGAGTCGACGCTGATGATGGCGTCGTCATAACCGTCGAGGATGGTCTTTATCTGCTGCGCCTTTTCGGCCTCGCGCCGCGCCGCCAGGGCGATACGGCAGGCCTCGTCGAGAGCGAGTTCCATGGCCTCCTCGCCCGACTCGATGAGCGCGGTGAGATAGCCGTGCTCCTTCCCCCAGGAGCACACGAGCGTGCCGCCTATGATTATGGCCTCGCGGTCGCTTATCTTGGCGAAAACGCGCTCGACCTCGCTGTTGTCGACGAACGGCATCTCGAGGATCTCGAGGTCGACGTCGATGAGCTCTGGGATCTGATAAGCCTGGTGGACCATGCCGCGCGAACCGGGGAAGATTATCCTGCGCTTCCCGTATAGGGCTATGGTCTTTTTTATGCAGCGTATCATATCGACGGCCTGGGCGGAGATCGAGACTACCGGCGGAGAATCGGGGATGGCCTCGAGCAGCCGCGCCGAACCGCCGCGCGCTATGACGACGTCG